>DAOVTG010000002.1 GCA_030633185.1 Deltaproteobacteria bacterium | reverse complement strand
ATAGGCGAGGCTCTTCCCGACCCCGGTACCGGCCTCGGCCAAAAGAAAACTCTCCCGGTTGAAAGCTTCAACCACAGCCCGGGCCAGATCGGCTTGTTCCGATCTGAATTCAAAACTGGGCAGGGCTTTGGCCAAAGCCCCGGCCGGAAAAAAATATTTATCAACCAAATCCGGGGGCAAAGGTTCAACGGCCACCACCTCAACCGGTTCGACCACGGCGTAAACCATGTCCACCAGATTATCGACAATGAGAAAGGCAATATCTTCGGAACCTAAGAGTGATGCCACCCGCAAATCGGCATCTGAAGGTGTAAGATTTCCGGAAGGATGATTATGAATAACTACCTCACCGGCTTTAACCTGCCTTGAAAGGGCCGGTGTCATACTCTGATTGCCGCGCGCCAGAACCTTTGCCTGAACCACCTTGGCCGCCTCACAACGACCTCGAAAAAAGACTTCGTTGCCGCCGGCCGCAACAATCTCTTGAGCCATATAGGTTACGACATCAGGATGCAGATAACGGCCCGCCTTCCGGCCGCAGGTCTCTTCAACCAACGGCAGATCAGGTGATTGAGTCATAATGGTCAAAACTTTTTTGCTTTAAGTTAAAGTGGGTAACGTTAAACTTTGCTTCGCCCTCACTAACGGGGTCACATCTTGACAAATGGCGGGTTAAAACTTTGGTTTTGCGCGAATCTTACGGCCGCCAAGTGTCAAGAAATGACCCCAACCGAGACAAAACGAACAAGAGGTAAATGATTTTTACCAAATCTCCGGGGCAGGGTCATTTCTTGCCTATAAGAGAACAGCGATCCTTCAGCATTGTGAAAGTCCGGTTCCCGGATTCGACAAAAGAGAGCTCGACTTCACGCTGTTTCATAGTCAACAACAAAATTCCCAACAACAAAAAGATAAGATTCGGCAACCAGAAAAAAAAGAGACTCAGTGACGGCTGCCATTCAGCCAAATACTCGCTTACCATGCCGGTCAAGTAGTAGGCCAAAAGAAAGACTAAACCGAAAACAAACCCTTGGAAACGGGCTCCGCTACGCACTGGCACCAAGGCCAGAGCCAGGCCCAACAAAGCAAATGCGAGACAGGAAAAGGGCTGGGTAAAGCGTTTGTAAAGGGTCGCCCGGGCTCGGGTCGGATTTTTCCCCCGGCTCTTTTTAAGAGCAATCTTGCGCAAAAGGGCGGAGTTTGGCAAAGCCTTGTTGTTGAGTTTTACCCGGCCCTCTTCACCTAACAGATCTGAAATATCAAAATTAATACGATATTGAGAGAAATCGGTCACCCGGTAACTCTCCTCCTGCGGATCATATTCATGAATCGTCCCCTCCTCAAGCTGTAACAACAGGGTCGAAGAGTCGCGATCACCAACAATCACCCCGGCTATGGCCGTAATCGTCTGGGGATGCTCTCCATGCCGGCGATCTTCAATAAAAACATCCTCCACCCGACCATTTTCCCGATCAATCTCACCCATATAGATGGCCATACCCGGGAACGCCAGATTGAGAGTTTGGGAGCGCAATGCCAAGGTCACTTTCTCCTTAAGGATATCAAAGGTCACCTGGCGTACCTGGCGCATCCCCCAGGGAGCCAGCCAAGCACTCACCAGCAAGGTGACAATCGTACAGGCCACGGCAAGCTGTAAGACCGGCTTAAGCATGGTATAAGGAGAGACCCCGGCCGCTTTTAAAGCCACAACCTCTCCATCACCGACCATACGGCCCAAGCTAACTAAAACTGCAAAAAAGAAAGAGATCGGCAGAGCCATGGTCATAATCTGAGGAATCAGGGCCGAGACCAAACGGATTACATCCCAGAGCCGCACCCCTTCGGAAACCACCATATTGACGATTTTGAAAAGTTGTCCCATTAGAAGGATAAAAACCAAAACCACCAGGACATAAAAAAAAGGGAGTAAAATCTCCCGCTGCAGATAACGATTAATAATTGACATAGTTTTTTACAAGTTTCCTGATTCTTTCAAGCTAACCACCTGACAACCGGCAACAATCAAGTGGTCAAGCAGACGAATGCCGAGGGTGGCGGCAGCGCTTTTCAGCTCTTGGGTAATCTTGAGATCATCGGCCGATGGGGTCAGACTGCCACCGGGATGATTATGGGCAACCAGTATAGCGGCCGCCCGATGCAGTAAAGCCCGGCTTAAAACTTCACGCGGATAGACCACACTCATATCCACCGTGCCCCGATGAATTACTTCACTGGCGATCAGACGATGACGGTTGTCGAGAAAAAGCACCAGAAACTGCTCTTCAGCAAGCCCTTCAAGACGGGCTCGACAGATTTCACCGATCTGCTCCGGTGAAGTTACGATTTGGCGTTGACGATCAGGAACCTCAAGATAAAGAACCAGAAGTTCCCGACATAACTTGAGGAATTGGGCGCTTTGCGAACCCATCCCGGCAATCTCCTGCAAACGTTCCGAAGGCGCATCAAGAACCCTTTTTATGGTCTCAAAATTCCGCAGTAACTCTTTCGCTAAAGGTTTTACATCACGCCGGGGAATAGCGTACCCTAAAAGCAGTTCAAGAATCTCATAGTCAGGCCAACCGTTCAACCCCTGCCTGGCAAAACGCGCCTTTAATCGCTGTCGATGACCGATTTGATCGGAAATCTCAGGTTTTTCCCTATTTTTAACCATCTTTTTCCCAGGAGACTGTGTTCCCTTTTTACCCCGTTACAAATCAAGCTCAAAAACAACCCTTAAAGCTTGATCTATTTCTTCTATCTTGGATGATGACAATTTCCCACGAATTTTTACCATCCTATGACGATGATCAATGGGCCGAGTTTGCAAGCAATCCGCTACAGATTTTTTTGATAGGCCATTATCTTTTGAAGAATCGATTTCAACATTAGTTTTTATCCGTATTTTTTTGGCACTCCATTCAGTAATGGGAACAACCTGAACAACCGGAACTCTTTGATTGTAAACATTGTTGGTCACAATTATACATGGTCTGACTTTACCTGTTTCTGAACCTTGTGTGGGATCGAGATTTACATCAATAATCATCCCCCTTATCAAGGTTGTCATTCGGGCCACCCGGTTATGGCAGTTTCCGTCAATTCTTTAAGATTATCATTTTCAGAATATAAATCAGAATATAAATCAGCAGATTTTCTCAGGCTTTCAAGCTCTAACATATTTTTGAAATTGTCAATGGCTTTTCGGAGCATAGAACTTTTGTCCTTAAACCCATAAGTTCTAAAATCATCTAAAAAATGTACTTGAACCTCTCTTACACTGAATTTTGCCTGCTGCATACAACCCCCTTTATGGCACCCCAAATCTAGACCCTAAATTAGAGGCCTAATATAGGCACCAAAATGATTAGAGTCAAGATATTTTTTACCGCAAAAACAATGGGCAATGGGGTCGATTGCTTTTTTAGAGGCGAACTTTGCCTTTGATTTGTGAGAGCCGTCAAGAGGCTGACGTATGAACGTACAGCGCTTCGCTTTCGACACAATCGGGACAGGGCATCAAAATGGGTAAACCCATTTTTTCAGTCATGTCCCGCTTGAGAGTAATGCGAAAGAGCCTTAAAAAAACATTCCTGATCCAACATAACCGAAGCCCAAAAACTATATTAACTACTATTCGGGCTTGATTTTTTTCAATCTAGATCATACATTGCGGAGGTAGTTAAATTTTACGCCCCGCAGGAAGTGTCCTTAGGGGTGCGAGACCATCAAAATATTTTAAAGAGGAATCCAGCTCATGAAAATTGCAATTTCAGGTAAGGGAGGGGTCGGCAAAACCACGTTAGCCGGAACCCTGGCCCGCGTCATCGCCTCAGGCGAGCATAAAGTATTGGCCATTGATGCCGACCCCGATGCCAATCTCGCTTCAGCCCTCGGTTTCAGCCTTGATGAAGTCAATAAAATTACACCATTTGCCGAGATGACCGACTTTATCCAGGAGCGCACCGGCTCGCAAAAGGGAACCTACGGCGGCGTGTTCAAACTCAACCCTAAAGTCGACGATATCCCTGAACGCTTCAGCCTGAATCGCGAGAACCTGAAACTTTTGGTTCTCGGCACCATTCCTGAGGGCGGCGGTGGCTGCTACTGTCCCGAAAGCGTCATCTTGAAATTTCTCCTGCGCCATATCCTCGTGCAGCGGGATGAAAGCATTATTTTAGATATGGAAGCTGGCCTTGAACATCTGGGACGCGGAGCGACCAAAGGGATTGATGCTTTTATCGTCGTCGTCGAACCCGGTTCACGCAGTCTGCAGACTGCCCGGCAAATTAAAAAACTGGCGGCTGACCTCGGCATCAATCAGGTCTTTGTCGTCGGCAATAAGGTCTGCAATCCCGGTGACCGGGAGTTCATCACCAATAATCTTGAGGGCCTCAAAGTCCTGGGTTTCCTCGATTATGACCAGGAGATCGTGGCCGCCGACCGACGAGATCAGGCCCCTTTCGAGGTCAACCCGAAAATGGTTGAAAATGTTAAAGAGATTTACGCCAATTTGCAAAACGAATTGACAACGTCCTAACCCCTAAGTTACAGAGGATAACTTTAAATTTTGCTTCGCCCTCACTAATGGGGTCACATCTTGACAAATGGCGGGATAAAACTTTGATTTTACGCAAATCTCACGGCCGCCAAGTGTCAACAAATGACCCCAACCAAGACAGATCAAACCCCTCGTTGCTGGCACTCAGAGCTGCAGTAATAACGCCCAGAATCGCGCCAACCTCCGGCAAGAGCTTCATTTTCCGGAACATAAAGGCCGCACACTGCACATTTAACCATCTTTTCACCATGCCCTGAGGCCGGTGAGGCTCTTTTTGCACCGGCCGACCGGGCGTCACCAGCCTGATTATCAACTGCCGGTCGTCTTCTAAAAAGGCGAAAAAAAAGATAACCCAAGCCTATCCACAATAAGAATCTAAACACTTAATCAACCTATTTTTCATCTGTTTCAGGGGTATCTCCGGCCCCTATCTTATCTATCAATTTCCCCGGCATCCGCAACAATCTTATCGGAGTCTTAAAAAACCTCTGGATCATACCTCCGGCTTTCTTACCCAATCCGGAAACCGTCTGCGTCTTAATCTTGATGTCATCGAAGGGCCCCCGGACCGTCATCGGGATTACGACAAAGGTCTTTTGGTCGCCGGTCATGATATAGCCGACCACCGGAATCCTGGCAAGCAGTTTATCAACCGTCTGTAACGGCTGGATCCCGATCTCAAGATCAACCCGATCATCGACCAGAGAGATCAAACCGCTGCTCAAAAGATTGAAAGAGGATCCCCGCAAGGCAAATTCTTCGACCTCCAGAACCCCGTTGACAATTGTCCCTTGACCCGAAAGCGTCTGGTAGGGAACCCCTTTATCAACGCTTATTTTAGGCAGCCGTAGAGCCGCATACTGGGATAGATTAAGCAGGGAACAGATATTGGCCACCAGGGTAAATTTTTTCATGCGACCCTCATGAAAATCAAAATCGAGTTGACCATCCAGACTCTCTTTCCAACTTTTCAAGGATCTTCCCTGCCAGTCAAGATCGAGAGTTAAAGAACCGCGACCGCCCCGCATTGGCAGACCTCGATCGGGATTTTTCAGGTAATCATTGAAGGTTTCAAAATTGATCTCACTCAATTCGAATCCAACCACAAAAAAATCATCCGCATAACGCCATTGAGCCGAGGCCTCAAGCTCTCCCCCGAAACTGCGAGCAACAATTCTTTTGAGATTGATTCCTGAAACATCAAGTAAACAGTCACACTCAATTTCATCAAGTGTCATATGTTGCCAACCCAGGCGTTGGGCTCGAACACTGACATGCAAATGGTTGCGAGCCAATATTTTTTTCTTAGATAACAGATCATCAACCCAATCTTCTTTAACCACCTCAACCAGTTCATCAAGCAGAACCGCTTTAACCCTGTCACCTTGATGCCCGCCGGATTGGGTCTCCTCATCTTCGACTTCATTTCCAAGCGCCGATTCCCGGTGATTAAACAGAGCGTCAAGATCAAGGTCTTGAACCTCAATTTCAAGTTCACCATGCAACCCTTCAAGAAATTGTAACTGGCCCAAAATGCTGATTTGTGATCTCTGCTCACCCCAACGCCAGCGACACTCCTCAATCTTGACCAAGGCTTCCGAATCACTTAAAAAAGAGAATCTGAAATCATTGAGAAAGTGCCAGGAAGCTCTCCGGGCAGGAGAACCCTCGACCTCACTACCGGCCGGCAACAGCAACTCTTTAAAGACACCTTCAAGCTTAACTTTTAGAGCTGGAGACTCCGGAGTTTCCGACTCCTTAGCAAATTCGCCGCCAGCCGATGCCGCCTGGGGCGCCAGTTCGGTAACATTTTTTTTACCAGGAACCGTTTTTGTCAAAGGCAGGAGATCATCAATCAGAAGACGGGTGCCGGCAACCTCTCCGTCCAGTGTATAACCCAACCCCTCTTCATCCTTGGTCAAGCAGCCCTTGAAAGTAAGATCGGAATCACCCCGTCTAAGAAACAGGCGTTTAAAATCCAGACTCTCCCGATCAAAATCAGCCAGACAATTAAGCCTCGCAAAAGGTCGATCCATAAAAGGCAGTTCAACCTCACCCCAGTCCAGATGCAGGGCGCCCTCTAGCTGCAGGTCGGAAAAACATTTTAGATCACCGCTTAGATGGAGCTCTACCGGCGATGGCCCGAGCCTTACCCCGCCGACGAAAAACTGCTCCCCCAACAAAAGGTCAAGATGTTCGGGAGCAAATTCCCGACCGCGAACGGCAAGCTCAAACGCTAAATCCCGATCCTCATCGGCATCGCACCAGACGGCCGGTCCGGGCAGAAAACCTTGTAGAGTTAAGGGCAGAGAAGCCAAATTACAAGTCGCATTTTCTATCATAAACCGGTCATTAGCCAAGACGAATGAACCCTCTCCTTGAGTAATCGCCAAAGGTTGCCCGGGAAACTCGAGGGCGAGTTCACGACCCTTGAAAATCCCGCCCCAGGTAATTTCGGAAAGCCGTAAAAGAGGACCCTGTAAAGCCAGATCTCCGAGCAGTGAGCCACCCGAAAAAATCACTGGCAGGGGCTCACTGAGAGGAGATTCAGAACTATTTTGAAAAAATCTCTCCAGGGATAATTGCAAGCGTTCAAGATCAAGATCAAGATGTCCGGCAACCTCGATTTGCGGATCGTGGTAGAGCTTTAACAAAGAGAGACTCACCGCCGCCCCTGAAAGACCACCCCAGGCAAAATCTAGATCGGTGATCTTGAGGGAGTCACTATTAAGGGTTACAGTCCCGGCCCCGACCGCCAGAGGCGGCACATTATCAAAAATATTGAAAACCAGATTTTTTCCTTTGATCAGGCCACCAACAATCCCCGGCGGAGGATTTTCATCGGCCAACTTGACAATCTTCCGGTAATCTCCTTTGAGATAGCTCTTATCAACAACGCAGCGCCCCCCTTTTTGCAGGGATTGATAGTAACTCCTCATTTTTTCAGGCATAATCTTCCAGGGCAGGAGATGGGAAATCGCCCATGGATCGAATTCAGAGCTTTCAACTCCGGCCTCAATCGTACCATCGATACCGCGCCGGGCTTCATACTGCAAACAGTGCCCTTTAAGTTTTAAACCATCGGCATCAATCGCACACTTTAACGTCTCAATCGTATTATAACTATCAGCCAGGCGAAAATCATACTCAGCCGAAAAACTCTTGAATTTCAGCTTCTGACTAAAAACCTGCTGGTAGTCAAGTTCGGCCTGATGCAGCTCGATACGGCCATACGATCTGAACAACCCCATCAGAGTACCCTTATAAGTCGAATCAATATCGACCCGGCCTCCGATAAATCGCATCGGCACATATTTCTGATAGTAGGGAAAATAGTTTCCCCCGTTCAGATTCTCGGCATCAACCTGACAATCAAGAAACATCTCACCAGGCCTGAGCGGCCACTGCAAAGCCGACAAACTCCCCTCAATTTTCAAAGAGCCATCACCTTTTTCATCAACGACCCGAGCCGCCAGGGTAAATTCAGCCGGAGCCCCGGACTTGCGCCATTTCAGGAATACATTAAGATTTTCCAGATGAGTAATGACCGGTGAGGTCACGAAACAGCGATCAGTATAAACCACCGATCCGTCAATTATCTCGACCAGAGCTTGACTGACATTGGCATCAAAACGCCAGGCCTTTAAAAAACCAACGGATTCTTTTTGTCTAACCTCTCTATTTTGAGGATCCGTAAATCGATCCGGGAGATCTTTAGCGGCTTCAGCCTTGGTCTCAGGATTTGTAATTATCCTGGAACGCAAAAAACCGGAGATTGGCGACCTGACTGCATCAACCTGCACTATAACCCGGGGTTGAACCAGAGTCACCCGACACAGATGAAGACGGCACTGAAATAAACGACGCAAATCAAAATTAACAATCGCCGTTGCCACTGAAATTTGCTGCTCTCCGGATTTATCAAGCAGTCGTATGCCGTCAACACGAACCCCCGGACCATGCTGAAAAGTCAATTTCAACTTGCCGACTGCGACCTCCCCCGAGATCCTTGATTGCAGATATTCAACCAACTGCGGCCGGAAATTTTCCAGATCAATCAGATTCGGCAGACTGATGAGCAATAAAAAAAAGCCCAACAGAGCCAAAGCCCCGATTTTGGAAATAAAGCGCCAGCCCCAATTACGCATAAAACAATCCCGCCTCCCACGGCAAAACCTATCTTTTGTAACTATTCCAATGTACTACCACTGACCAGCATCTTTTTGAAGTTAAAAGTCACTAAGAATCAAGTTTGATGTACTCGAGCCAGTGTCAGGGCCGTGACTGAGGCCGCACCCGCATTTTTAAGAGCGCCGGCGGCGGTACTCAAGGTCGCCCCGGTGGTCAGAACATCATCACACAACAAAATATTTCTGCCGGCTATCTTTTGGGGCTCCGGAACCTGAAAAGTATCCAGCCCCAGGTTGAAGGCCCGAGCCCGACGATTCAAAGATGCCTGTTGCGGGGTATCGATACTTTTGATAAGGAGGGTACGACCCAGAGGCTGTTTGAAAAATGCAGCGCAGTACGAGGCGATGAAGAAGGCCTGGTTGAACCCTCGCTTACGAAAGGCCGACCTGGACAGAGGTATCGCTATAACCAAATCGGTAGCCGGCCCTGAAATTTCCCGGCGGGACAATGCCAAATCCAACAAAACCTTGACCAGCGGAAAAAATTCGTGCCGACTATGATATTTCCAGGCCGGAATGATTTTTTCAAAAAGACCCGAATAGAGATAACCGGAGAAAACCCTCTCGACACCAACCAACCGGATCGCATCACTACTTGATTCAGAAGCCTGTAGAAGCTGCCGACAGGAAACACAAAGATATTTTTCAAGAGGTTGATTATTGGTTGTAAAACTTAAGGGATGGGAGAGAAAAACGGAACAAACCAGACATCGACGCGGGAATAGGATATCAAGAAGGGCTGTAGAAAAGGAAAACACAAAATTAGTTATCGACAACCAACAAACTGCTGCCGGTCATTGCCGTCGGCTTTTCAATACCTAAAAGCTGCAGCAGAGTTGGAGCAATATCGGCCAGCACTCCTCCTTTACGAAGACCGTAAGCACAAGCGTCTGGATCGAAAAGAACCAAAGGCACAGGATTGGTTGAGTGGGCCGTAACCGTCTCTCCCTCAGCATCTAGCAGGAATTCAGCATTACCATGATCTGCGGTGATCAAGGCAAAAATCCCTTGCTCTTTGAATTTTTCAAGAATCAGTCCCAAACAGCGGTCAACCGTTTCGCAAGCTTTGACGGTTGACCGCAGAACTCCGGTATGACCAACCATATCACAATTGGCAAAGTTCAACACAATAAGATCATAGGAGGTTTTGTTGAGTCGCGAGATCAACTCTTGAGCTACGGTAGCAGCACTCATCTCAGGTTTAAGATCATAGGTTTTCACCTCGCGTGGGGAAGGAACCAAACAACGCTCCTCTCCGGGGAAGGGCTCTTCACGACCGCCGTTGAAAAAAAAGGTAACATGAGCGTACTTTTCGGTCTCCGCAATCCGTAACTGGCTTAAGCCCCGATCGGCCATCACCTGCCCTAAACCATCGAGCAGGGTTTGGGTGGGGAAGGCAACCGGCAAATCAAAATTAGCATCATATTCGGAGATACAGACATAAGCACCCGGTTTGGGAAAACAGGGCCGCTCAAAACCGCTGAAATCATCCTGGTTCAGGGCCATGGTGATTTCACGGGCTCGATCACTGCGAAAATTAAAAAAGATAATGCCGTCACCACTCCTGATCAGGGGCAGTTCTTCATTATCTTTGGTGATAATCAGGGGTTCGACAAACTCATCGTAGATTTGAGCCGCATAGGACTTTTCAAGCGCAACTGAAGCCTCGGGAACCCGTGCCCCCTCACCAAGAACCAGGGTTCGCCAGTGGCGCTCTACCCGCTCCCAGCGCTGGTCGCGATCCATTCCGTAAAAACGGCCGCCAAGGGTGGCGATCCGGCCGCAACCAAGCTCATCCAGAAAGGCTTGCAAACGACGCACATAAGTAATGCCGCAGGCCGGCGGAGTATCCCGACCATCGAGAAAGGCGTGGACAAAAACTCGCTTAAGACCATGCTGTGCCGCCAACCGTAAAAGAGCCTCCAGATGATCCTGATGACTATGCACTCCACCATCCGACAAGAGGCCCAGCAGGTGTAAAGCCTGCCCTTTTCCGGCTGCGGCCAGAAAAGCTTTTTTCAAAGCTTCATTTTCAGCCAGCGAACCATCCTCAATCGCCCGGCTGATCCGGGTCAAATCCTGATAAACAATGCGACCAGCCCCGATATTGGTGTGACCGACCTCGGAGTTACCCATCTGACCGGCCGGCAGACCGACATCAAGAGCACTGGCCCCCAAAGTCGTCCAGGGACATTCTTTAAGCAGCTTGTCAAAAACCGGGGTTCGGGCCATAGCTATCGCATTGCCGGGACCCACATCAGCCAGCCCCCAACCATCAAGGATAATCAGAGCCGCAGATCGCTTTTTCAAACTCCTACTCAAAGGAACAGATTCTTTCGGAAATATCATAACTATTGTAACTGCCGCAATGCGGGCAACGGTATTTCCAATCCGGTGCCAAACGACCGCAGACCTCACAGCCAAAAACCGGTTCAAGACGTTCATCACAGCCTAAAGCCTTTTTGAAATGATCCACCGCAACCTCTAATCGATGCTCTTTACGACATGCCAGTTCACCGGCTAAGATCTCAAGCAGGGGGCCGGTAAAACCACTTTCCCGCAATCTTTTGGCCGCCACTTCCGCTTCATCAAACTTCTGATGTTCAAGACAGAAACGAGCATAAAGCCAGCGGGCTGGACGATACTCGGGATTTCGCGAAAGCACCTTGCGATAAAACTTCAGGATTTTATCGGTACTGTTTTCAGGATCATCCTCAACCTGTAAACGCTCCCCTTCAAGCAAAAAGACGGCACTCGGATTTTTCCGAAAACCACTCTTGAGAAGAGTTAAAGCATCGGCCGTTTTAGCCTCCATTTCAGCTTTAAGCAGATAGGCCGCAATATGTTCCTTATTATTATCGAAAACAATTTTCAATGAGGCTGCAGCGGCTTCCCGGTCACCGGCCAGCCATTGCCGCCGCGCCAACTCATAAGCACAATTGGCAATGCCGTTGATAGCATCTTTCTTCTCTTTAGAACCTTTGGCCTCCCCTTTGCTGATATCCTGCCAAACCTCCAGAGCTTCCCGCCAGTAACCGCGACTGCCAAACTGTTCGACAAGCATAGTCATCAAAGCCCGGTTACGAGGGTAGCGGGATTTCATAAAGAGCAGCTGGTTGGTCATCCGCAAGGGATCATCAAGTCCTTTCAAGGCCTGAATCCGATACCAGTGCAGACGCGGATCCTCAGGACTGTGTTCAAGGGCTGCATCCAGTGTTTTCAAAGCCTTATCGGGTTGCCGTTCACGCAACTGCAAACGCGCCAGAGCCAAAATCGCTTCCATATTTTCTTTGTCGAGTTTAACCACCTTATGAAAGCTGGCTACCGCTTTTTTGGTATCACCTTTGAACCCGGCCTCAACCCCTTCAAACAAGAGCTGCTGAGCCAATTTTATTCTTTTATCTCGCAGGTTCCGGAAAAAATCACCCACCTGCCGTTTTAAGGCCAACAGAGAGAAAAAGACTCCACTGCCAAAACCGCCCACGACAATTGCCAGGAGCAGAAAAAACGGCATGGTACCGTCAACCTTAAGCCCCTGAGTCAGAACAACCGAGATTTCGGTCGGATTCATATAGATCAGATAGGCCGCACCTAAAAGCACCAGCAAACCACCAAAAAGTATGATACGGTAAATCATAATTCTAAATCCTACGATTAAAAGGTTAATAAAAAATCACTAGATGGCCCCGTTAATAGTGATAGGGCTCGTTGTTAATAATAGTCATAGCCCGATAGAGCTGTTCAAAGAGCAGCAGGCGGGCCAGTTCATGGGGAAAAGTCATCGGCGACAGAGATATCAGATGATCAGCCGCCTCACGCAAAGAAGGATCATAACCAAAAGGGCCGCCGCAAAAAAAAACCAGATTCTGGTGACCGCTCTGGAGTGCACGCTGCAAAAAGAGAGCAAATTCACGACTTCCCAGAGAACGTCCCCGCTCATCTAAAAGCAACTTTAATCCCGGAGTTTTCTTAAACTCACCAAGCAGCCTCGGCCCCTGACGCCGACAAAAGGCGACCGGAGTTTCACGCCGACCCGGCTTCTCCTCCTTAATCTCTTTTATATCACAAGTAAAATAGCGATTTAAACGCCGATGATATTCGACAATCTCCTGATGATAGGCCGCATTTTTGGTCTTACCGACCAGGAGCAACTGCAAACGCATTAAGCCCCAAGCTCTTGACGTTCATCAAGGATAACCGGAGCATCGCGCCAAACCCCTTCAAGATCATAATAACGCCTGATCTCCTGATAGAAGATATGAACAATAACATCACCATAATCGAGCAAGGCCCAGCGGCCGTCTTTCAAACCTTCAACACCCAAAGGTTGATAACCCCGTTTTTTCATCTCCTGGGCCAGAGATTCACTGACCGCCTGCACATGACGATCGGAGTGACCACTGGCCACCACCAGGGTGTCGGTCACCGAAGAGATACCCCGCAAATCAAGAATGACCAGATCCTCAGCTTTTTTTTCTTCGAGCAGACTCTTGATTAAGGAAAGCTTATCATTATCCTGTAGAACCCCGACATGGTTTTCACTCATTAAATATATAACCTGTTTTGGTAGATATAGTTGGCCACCCCATCCGGCACCAGATAACGCAGTGAACGACCCGCCGCCGTTTCGTTTCGAACCTGGCTTGAAGAGATATCAAGCCGGGTCACTGCCATAAAATAAAGAGTGTGCCCTGAAATGTGCCGATAGCAAGCGTCCCTTTCATAACAAAATTCATCTTTAAGCGCAAATGGAAAAAACGGCCCCGCAAAATCGTCGGGCTCCGACCCCATCCCCTGCCTGGAGATAACAATGAAGTTTGCCAACGAGAAAAGTTCGGGAAAGGAGTACCAGGTTCCGATCTCGCACCAGGCATCCCAACCAATCACAAAATAGAGTTCGGCTCCGGTAAATCGCTTTCCGAAATAAGCCAGGGTCTCGACTGAATATGAGGTTCCCCCTTTGCGACATTCATAAGAGCTGCTGCCGAAAAAGGAATTCCCACGTCGGGCTCGACGCACCATAGCCAGACGATGTTCCGCAGCCGCAACCCCGGTTTCACCTTTATGCGGCGGCCGGGCTGACGGCACCAGATAGATCTTCTGCAGGGCAAAGGCCTGGCACACCTCCTCCGCAACCCGCAGGTGACCATAGTGAATCGGGTTGAAGGTACCGCCGAAAATGCCGATTTTTCTACTCTCTGATTTGACCGTCGCCATAAATAATATATTTAGTCGTGGTTAAACCTTCAAGCCCCATGGGGCCATAGGCATGGAGTTTAGTTGTGCTGATCCCGATCTCGGCCCCCAGCCCCATCTGCCCGCCATCGGAAAAACGAGTTGAGGCATTGACCATGACGACCGATGAGTTGACTTGACGTAAAAATTCCTGAGATCGATGATAATCGCTGGTAACAATCGTCTCCGTATGGTCGGAGCCGTACCGGGCGATATGGGCAACGGCTGCCTCAAAATCATCGACAACCTTGACGGCAACCACCAGATCAAGATACTCGGCAGCCCAATCCTCATCGGTCGCCGGCCGCAAATCGGGAAGCAGAGCCAAAGTTTTGTCACAACCCCTGATCTCGACCTGTTTTTCTTGCAAATCAGCCGCCATCAAAGGTAAAAAGCTTGCCGCAATCTCCTGATGCACTAAAATTGTTTCAGCAGCATTACAGACTCCGGGCCGATGGGTCTTGGCATTGACAACGATTTTTCGGGCCATCTCGACCTCGGCCCCGTCATCGACAAAAACATGACAGACCCCTTTGTAATGCTTAATCACCGGAATCCGGGAATGCTCAACCACAAAACGAATCAAACCCTCGCCGCCGCGCGGAATAATCAGATCAATCTCCTCTTCACACTGGAGCAGATAATTTATCGCCTGACGCTCGGTAAAAGGTACTACCTGAACCACGGATGCCGGAATTGAAGTGGTTTCCAAGGCTTCGTGCAAGACCTCTAACACCGCCATATTTGAGTGAAAAGCTTCAGATCCTCCTCTAAGAATAACCCCGTTGCCGGACTTCAGACAGAGCCCGGCGGCATCGGCGGTGACATTCGGCCGAGACTCATAAATCATTCCGACAACCCCCAAAGGAATTCTCATCTTCCCGATCAGCAACTGATTCGGACGCCGCCACATACGCTCCACCGCACCCACCGGATCGGGAAACACCGCCACCTCGTCAAGACCTGAAGCCATCACCTCAATCACCTTATCACTCAAAGTCAGACGATCGATCAGGGCTGCACTTAAGCCGTTTTCACAAGCTTTTTCCAAGTCAAGTCGGTTACGTTGCTGCAAAAAACCGCTTCGTTCTCTCAAACCGGCAGCCATCGCCCGCAAAGCTCTATCTTTTTCCAAAGTCGGGGCCACTGCCAACACCCGAGCTGCAGTTTTGACCTGAACCGCCAGTTCCCTAACTTTTTTTTCAATGTCCATAATTTCTTCTCTCACCTTTAAAAACTTTAACCACCCCTTTTCACACCAGACAATAACTCACAAAAGTGCTAAATTATCTCGATGAATAACCTCGGCTCCGGCATCATAGCCTAAGCGGCTGGTTATTTCCCGAGAGTGAAGACCGGCGATCTTTTTAATATCTGAAGAGCTGTAAGTGACCAGTCCGCGAGCGATCTCGGCCCCTTCGAGATCACGACAAGAGACCGGTTCCCCGACCCCAAAATCGCCTTCGACCCGGAAGATCCCTGCTGGCAGCAAACTTGTACCGCGCTCAATCAGAGCCCTGACGGCTCCTTTGTCGAGGTAAAGACTGCCCCGGGGTTTGACGGCAAAAGCGAGCCAGTGTTGACGACAACTCAAACGATTGGCTCGCGGTAGAAAAATGGTACCTTCGTCCTCACCGGCCAGAACACGGCTCATAACCCCGGGTCGCCGACCATTGGCAATAACCGTCGGGATTCCGTAAGCTGCGGCTTTGCGAGCCGCTTCCAGTTTACTGAGCATACCACCGCTCCCAACTGCACTCTTGGAGGTACAGGCAAAAGCTGTAACCTCAGCATCAACTTCGTCAATCAAAGGTATCAACGAGGCTCCACTCACCACTTTGGGATCACAATTATAGACCCCGTCGAGATCGGTCAACAGCAATAAAAGATCGACTTCGGCCAGTGAAGTCAGAAGGGCCGCCAGATTGTCGTTGTCACCAAATTTTATCTCCCGCACGACGACGGTATCATTTTCATTAACCAGAGGTAAAATATCAGCCCCAAGCAACGCTCTTAAAGTGTTACGGGCGTTAAGATAACGACGCCGGTTGCGAATGTCATCCGCGGTTAATAATACTTGGGCCACAACTTGATCATGAGCAGCAAACTCCTGTTCATACTTGCGCATCAAACGCAGCTGTCCGACTGCTGCACAAGCCTGTTTTTCCGGAATAGTCAACGGTGGAGACGTAAAACCCAAAGCCTCAAGACCGGCAGCAACGGCTCCTGATGTAACCACGATAAAACTATAACCATGACGCCGCAGTTGGGCGATTTCACCGGCAAAACGGGTAAAAAAAGAGGCGTTCAGATGCCCATTATCGGTCAACACGGCACTGCCGAGCTTGACGACCACCAACTTTACATGCTCAAGATTTTTACAGCGTATATTTTTCATCATCCTGGACTGTGCACAAAACCATCAATATTTACCCAGCGAACCTAGTGTAAAAAGGTATAATTGTCAAAAAATATCTTATTGATAGAGACAAAAACTCATAAAGAAAAAATTTCACTTGAATCAACTTCGACAATGTGATAGCTCTCACAGAATCGTAATTCATACATGTATAATGATATATTCGATAATCTTTTTTAGACGGAAAAAGGCAAAAAATGAAGACCAAAGAGAGTAAAATTCCAGAGGCTACCATCAAACGCCTCTCCACATATATCAACTGCTTAGAGAGACTTGGAGCCGAGAACAATCAGGTAACCTCTTCAGAAATGCTGGGCGAATCATGCCAGGTAAGTCCGGCCCAGATCCGTAAAGACCTCTCTTATTTTGGCGAATTCGGAGTACGTGGGGTCGGTTATGACACGAAAAAGCTGGAGGGTGAGATCAAGGAGATCTTGGGCCTTAATCACAATTGGCCGACTACGGTGGTCGGAGTCGGAAAAATGGGACAAGCCCTGCTCAATTTCGCTTTTTTCCGCAAACATGGCTTTCGCATCATCGCCGCGTTTGACAGCGATGAAAACAAAATCGGCAATGAACTCAGCAATGGCGTAACCATTTTGCCAACAACCGAGATTGAAAACACCGTAAAAAAAGAAAAAATTATCATTGGCATCATCACCACTCCGGCCGATTTTGCCCAGGAAGTGACTGATAAACTTGTCGCCGGCGGCATCAAAGGCCTGCTCAACTTTGCCCCGTTCAAAGTCAAGGTACCTGAAACAATCACCCTGCGCAACGTCTCCATCACCAGTGAACTTGACAATCTAGCTTATCTCCTGACCCAAAAAAAACGCTGACATCTAACCCTGCAATACCTCTCGCAGACATTGGCCGGTGGCTGATTCTTTGACTTTCGCCACCGCTTCCGGAGGGCCGCAGGCGACCAGACGGCCGCCGCCAACCCCGCCGTCCGGGCCTAAATCGATCAGATAGTCAGCCGCCTTGATAATGTCGAGATTATGTTCGATAATAATCACCGAGTTACCCTCGCCCACCAACCTCTGTAAGACCTTGAGCAGTTGTTTCACATCATGAAAATGGAGCCCGGTAGTCGGCTCATCAAGGAGAAAAAGAGTTCGCCCGGTGGCCCGCTTAGCCAGTTCACGAGCCAATTTCACCCGTTGCGCCTCGCCCCCGGAGAGGGTCACCGCCGCCTGACCTAAGGTCATATAACCAAGGCCAACATCCTTTAAAACCTCCAGTTTACCGATCACCCGGGGAATCGCTGCAAAAAATTCAGCCGCCTGATTAATCGTCATAGCTAAAACTTCCGCAATATTCGACCCTTTATAGCGAACCTCCAGAACCTCACGGGTAAAACGGCGGCCGCCGCAGGAGTCACACTTGACAAAGATATCAGGCAGAAAATGCATCTCGACCCTGGTAAAACCATCTCCCTTGCAGGCTTCACAACGACCGCCCTTGACATTAAAACTAAAACGGCCCGGCTTATAACCCCGTATTCGGGCCTCCGGCAGACCTGCAAAGAGCTCACGAATCGGCGTAAAAACACCAGTGTAGGTGGCCGGATTGGAACGCGGCGTCCGACCGATCGGACTCTGGTCGATATTAATTGCTTTATCGAGCTGGTCGAGGCCCCTGATTTCCTGAAAAGACCCGACCGGATAACGATCGCTGTAGAGATGATTATGCAGTGCCGGATAGAGGGTTTCGTTAATCAAACTGCTTTTCCCGGAGCCTGAAACTCCGGTCACGCAAACCAGTAGACCAAGAGGAAAATCGACATCAATACTCTTGAGATTGTGTTGTGATACCCCTTTAAGAGTAACGCACCGCTGCCAATCCACAGGCCGCCGCTCAGGGATCTCTATTTTTTTTCGCCCTGAAAGATAAAGTCCGGTCAGCGAATCACCAGCGGCAATCTCCTCCGGCGTTCCCTGGGCCACAACCTCTCCACCCAAACGCCCGGCTCCGGGCCCCATATCAATAACCTGATCGGCTGCCATAATCGTCTCCTGATCATGCTCGACAACCAGCAGCGAGTTGCCCAAATCGCGCAATTTCAGCAAAGCCTTAAGCAGACGTCGATTATCGCGCTGATGAAGACCGATACTGGGTTCATCAAGAACATACAAAACCCCGGTCAGACCCGAACCAATCTGGGTCGCCAGCCGGATACGCTGAGATTCCCCACCGGAAAGTGTGGCACTGGCCCGCGCCAGAGTCAAATAGTCAAGGCCGACATCAATCAGAAACTGCAAGCGCACAACCAGTTCACTAAGGATTCTCCGGGCAATCTCCTGTTGGGCTGGGGGCAGCACAAGATTAGTTAAAAATTCCATGGTTAAGGGCAATGAATAACTGGTTAATTCATAAATATTTAAGCCCGCCACCTTAACCTGCAAACTCTCTTGATTCAAGCGGCTGCCGTGACACAGAGAACATGGTTCGGGGGAGAGATAGCGCAGTAATTCACTGTCGTTCTCACCTTCGGCCTTCTCATATCGCCTTTTCAAACCAGGAATAACCCCCTCAAATTTTCTCTCTGAAGCTTTATGATATCGTCCATCGGATAACAGGTCGGGAATTTTCTCCCGCCCTGACCCAAACATAACTATCTTCTTAACCTTTTTTGAAAGCTTAGCAAAAGAAACCGTCAACGAGAAGCCGTAATGACGAGAAAGCGGCTCTAAAACCTCACTACGATAAAAGGAGAGTGATTTACGCCAGGGGGCAAGGGCTCCCTCGGCAAGACTTAAAGAAGGATCGGGAACAATCAGATCGACATCAAAAACCTGATCACGTCCCAGGCCACCACATTCTAAACAGGCACCATGTGGATTATTAAATGAAAAAAGCCGTGGTGAAACCTCGGCCACACTGATCCCACAATCACTACAAGCCAGACGCCGGGAATAGAGCAGGCGCTCTCCGTTTACGACTTGCACCGCCACCAGATCATCAGCCTTGTCGAGGGCCAGCTCCAGCGAATCAACCAGACGACCGCGACCTTCTAAATTGACGACCAGACGGTCGACCACCAATAAAATATCATGGTAAGACTGGCGATCGAGAAGTGGTGGAGAGTCAAGACGATAAACCTCGCCATCTACCTCAATGCGTAAAAAACCCTGACTCTGCAAATCGCTGAAAAGTTTGCGATACTCCCCTTTACGACGACGCACGAGCGGAGCCATAATCATCAGTTTGGTTCCGACCGGCATTTTTTCAACGACATCGGCTATCTGGTCGACCGTCTGTGAGGTGATCGGCTTACCGCATTGAACACAGTGAGCCACCCCGACCCGAGCATAGAGCAGGCGCAGATAATCATAGATTTCGGTTACCGTCCCCACGGTTGAACGAGGATTATGAGAAACTTTTTTCTGCTCGATCGAAATCGCTGGCGAGAGTCCCGAAATCTCATCGACATCAGGTTTTTCCATGAGCTGCAGAAACTGCCGGGCATAGGCTGACAATGACTCAACATAGCGTCTTTGCCCTTCAGCATAGATCGTATCAAAAGCCAGCGATGATTTACCTGAACCACTCAAGCCGGTGATAACCACAAACCGCCGCCGAGGAATAACCAGGCTGATATCTTTTAAATTATGTTCCCGGGCACCTTTGATAACAATCTCTTCCACAAGTCACCATTTTGATGGCTAAGTAAAAAGTTCCGATATCCTGCGTTGTTGAGGTTTCCCAGACACTCGACATACTACATGTATGGTCTCGAGCCTGGAAAACCTCAACATCTTGTCTATCGAAATTTTTACTTAGCCATCCCAAAACTTTTTACGAATGCATCACCTTTTGATAGTTTTAAAAACAAAATAAAAATTTTCTTGATAAACCTGAGCCATTCGGTTAGGATTAGACAATTCGAAATTACCATTAATAATTAAGGAACCGGAAATGACAAAAGTTTTCTTGCTGTTTTTCACCTTTATCGGCTTTTCCCTCAACCTGCTTTTCCCCGCCGGCTGCCGGGCTGAGGGGTCTGATTTTCGCCTCATCTATATAGGCTCTCTCTCCGGCTATGTCAAACTCTGCGGTTGACACAAAAAACAGGCGGGCGGTCTGGCCCGTCAGAAAACAGCCATTGATATTCTGCGCCGCGATGCCGACCCGGGAAAGAGCCTGTTTATCAACTGTGGCAACCTGACCAAAAGAACCTCTAAAAATGACTTCGAGGTTAAACGCCAAGCTCTCAAAACCGCCCTTGAAGGCTATGAACTTATCGGCACTGAGATCTTCACCCCGGGTGCTCAAGAGCTGATTTACGGACGCCAGATGATGAGCTCGCTAAAAAAGAATGCCCCCAATAGTACCATCCTTTGCGGCAACTTGGACGGGCTGCCGATCCCGGGATTCGAAACCCACAAAGTTTTTACCATCAATAATAAGAAGGTGCTGATTACCGCAATCATCGATCCGGATCTTGAGAAAAAAGCGATTCACGGCCTGCAAATCAAAGACCCGCTTTCAACTCTGAAAAAAATTCTTGAGACGCCGCACGACCTGGCCGTTGCAGTTCTCCATTTTTCCGATACCAAGGCCCGCCGTCTCATCCGCCGGATTAGCGGCCTCGATGTCGCGATCCTGGGCACCCAGCGAGGCACAATGAAAGAGAGTGAACTTATCAACGGCTGCTGGCTGGTCAAAAATAACAACCACGGCAAAACCATCGGCTACCTGGATTGGGATTTTACGGCCAAAGCCCCAACCAATGCCAAAATCGTCAAGGTCAAGAAAGAGCTCTATAAAGCCGATCAGAAGATTGCCAATCTAGTCAGCGACCATGAACTTTGGCTGCGACAGCACTATGTTGAAGTGGAAAAAAGCAAAGAGCGAACTGTGACTGATCTGACGGCTAAAGTCCCCTATGTCAGCATCCATACCTGCACTACCTGCCATCCCAAGATCTCGGCCTCATGGAAAAACACCGGACATGCCCGGGCCTACGCCAGCCTCCAGAAAAAGTGCAAAGACTTCTGCCCTGACTGCCTGCCCTGCCACGTCACCGGCAGCCGGGAACACGACAAACAAGGTTTTCGTTCACCATCAGCGACCCCTGACCTCTTTAACATCCAGTGCGAAGAGTGCCACGGCCCGGCCGAGGAACATATCAAGGAACCAGAACTCCCTTATGGCCTGAAAATCGAAGCTTCAACCTGCACCATCTGCCACACCGCAAACACCGACCCGGAGTTCTCCTTTGAAGATGACCTTAATCTGGTCTCTCACTAAATGAAAGATAATGATCAGCGTGGAGGCTTTTCTATTCCCGGGGCTCTATTCCGGGGCTTCTATTCCGGGGACACCTTACTTAATTCTTTAGAATTAAGTAAGGTGTCCCCGGAATAGAAAAGCAGAGAGTGCGAGGACGCACTCTCTGCTTTTTTGTTTTAATCATAGTCAACAGCCAACATCTACTGATAACCTGACTAAACCAGGCTTTGGAAGGCCTCTTTACGGCCGGTGTATTTCTCCCGCATCTGGGGTTTCATGAGTTTGCCGGTCGGGTTACGCATGACCTGATCAAACTTGATAACCCGAGGCAGTTTATAGGTTGCAAGCTTGGTTTTGGCAAAATCAAGGAGCTCTTCTTCAGTCAGGGTTCGTCCCTCTTTAAGCTGAATAATAGCCATCACGGCTTCAACCAGGCGCTCGTCTGGCGTCCCGATACAAGCAACATCATCAATATCGGGATGTTCCATTAAGGCATCTTCGATCTCCACCGGAAAAATATTTTCACCACCACTGGTAATCATATCTTTCTTGCGATCAACAATATAATAATAACCATCGGCATCGGTCTTTAAAAGATCCCCAGTATAGAGCCAGCCGTCCTTTAATGAATCAGCCGTCATCTCGGGGTTACCAAAATAGCCTTTCATCATCCGAGGAGTCCTGAATGTCAACTCGCCAACCTCCTCCGGGCCGACCTCATTACCGGCGAAATCGACAAGCCGGGCTTCAACCCCGAAAGTCGGTTTACCGATGGAACCGGGCCGTTCCAGAACTTCATCGGGATAGAGATTAAAAGTACCACCCCCGCCGCCTTCAGTAATACCGTAGATATTGGAAACCCCACAAGGCAAGATCTCGACCAACCGCTTCATGACATCAAAAGGTACCGGCTGAGCCCCGATCTCCATATATTTCCAGGCTGAAAGATCGTAATCCTCAAGTTTGATATCACCCTTATCAATAGCGTTAAGAATAGCTACTGCGATGGGCACGACAAAGAGAACATCGGTAGCCTTCTCTTCGGCCAACGCTTCAATAATCCATTTGGGATCCTTTAAATCCCGAAGAATTGTCCCGGTGGCTCCGGTGGCATAGAAAGGAGCCCAGAGAAACATCGTACCACTATGGTAGAGGGGCAAAAAGAAGAGGTAATTGTCGTCTTTTTCGACAAAATAACTCATCCCGTTACCGATAGCGGTACTGTTCAGAGAAAAATGGGTGTGACTTACCGGTTTCGGCTTTCCTGTAGTTCCGGAGGTAAACATCATCGCCAGATCAGCCTCAGCCTCAACCTCGACCAGGGCTTCCGAGATATCATCGTAGGCCGCGAGCTCACGAAAATCGATCATCCCCTCGCCAATCTTCTCTCCGACACAAACAAAGTCCTTGACCGTCGTTAACTCTTTACGAACCGGTTCTACAACCGGGAGAAACTCGGAACCAAAGATGAAAGCCTTAGGCTTGGAAACCTCGGCTGCAAACTTGATATCATTTCCGACAAAACGAAAATTAAGCGGCACTACCACGGCTCCAAGCTTGATGATGGCATAGTAACTGACCAACCATTCCAGGCTGTTGTTCTGCAGGTGCATGACATAATCACCCTGCTTGATTCCGAGTTCCTTCTTCAAATAGTTGGCAACCCGGTTAATTGATTGATTAAAGACTTTCCAGGTTAAGGTACGCCGTTCACCGGTCGCCGGGGTTCGCTCAATCAAGCAAACTTTTTCCGGCAGATGACGAGCATGCAGACAAGCATAGTTGGCATAATTCATAGTTGTCACACTCCTTATTAAATAGATTTATACTTTGAAGTTCTGTGATACAGCAAGAACCATACTACAATAAGCCATAAACTTACCACCAATAGCAGCGAACTTTAACTACGGTAGTCGGCATTGATTGAAACATATTCATGGGTCAAGTCGGAGGTCAACAAAGTGAATTCATCTTCACCTGATTGCAGGTCAATTTTCACCGTAAATTCGGGAAGCCGTAAAACGGCCGCCCCATCTTCCTCACGGTAACCGGGATCACGAACCCCGCCGCTAACGACCCTGACCTGGTTAAAACTAATATTAACAAGCTCAGGCTTAATTTCGACCCCGGCGTAACCGACGGCCGCAATGATCCGCCCCCAATTGGCATCCTGGCCAAAAAAAGCGGTCTTAACCAGAGCTGAATTGGCCACGGCCCGACAGATTTTTTCAGCCTCCGCAACTTTAGAAGCTCCGGCAACCGTAATCTCAACTACTTTGGTCGCCCCTTCTCCATCTTTAACAATCATCTTGGCCAGGTCCCGGGCAATCTGCAAAAGACCGTTCTCTAACACGTCAAGATCAGAGGGACTCGTCAAACTACAGCCGGAAACCCCATTGGCCAGGGCCAGAACTGTATCATTTGTACTCATATCGCCATCGACACTGATCCGGTTAAAACTCTTATCAACCACCCGCTGCAGCATCGCCTGCCAAACCTGCCGGTCAATTTCAGCATCCGTCAAAAGATAGGCGAGCATGGTCGCCATATCAGGATGGATCATCCCGGCCCCTTTTGCAATTCCAGTCAGGGTCACAAGTCCCTGACTTGTCTTAACCTCGATCCCGACAACCTTCGGCAGTTTATCGGTGGTCATAATCGCCCGAGCTGCAGCTTCCAGAGCCTTTGCTTTAGCAACTTCACCTTCTAGCTCAGAAACCAAAGTTTCAATCCCTTTAAGAACCGTAGTCACCGGAAAAGGTTCACCGATAACCCCGGTTGAGGAGACAAAAATTTGCTCACGAGAGAGGTTTAAGGCTGCCGCCAGAATCTCGGCGACCGTCATAACATCGATTTCACCCTGATGACCGGTACAGGCATTGGCATTACCGCTATTGATCAATACCGCACTCAAATTATGGCCTTCAACCAGCTGTTTGCGACCGTAAAGAACCGGGGCCGCCGGAAACCGGTTTTTAGTAAAAACCGCCGCCGCGACCGCCGGGCAATCACTCAGCAACAGTGCCAGATCCAACGCATCACCCGCCTTCAGACCACAATGAACCCCGGCAAACCGGTAACCCGGACAGATTTTTATATTTCCAAGCATACCTTCACCCTTCCAACTTCACCCTTCAATTTATTTCCCGCAGCATTTTTTATATTTTTTCCCGCTGCCGCAGGGACAGGGGTCATTACGACCGATCTTTTTACCACTGACCACCGGCTTGAGCTTGCCGTCCTCTCCGCGACCGCCATGCGAAAGGACAACCTCATGCTCCTTGCGAGCCTGATGGTCAAGCTCCTCAACCTCCTCTTCCCGAGTCACCTGGATGTGAAAAAGCTGACCTGTAACATCTTCCTTGATGCGCTCGATCATATCGGCAAACATCTCGAAGCCCTCGCGTTGATACTCACGCAAGGGATCTTTCTGCCCGTAACCGCGCAAACCGATGCCTTCCTTAAGTTGATCGATGGCATAAAGATGATCTTTCCACAGGTTGTCAATGGTATGCAAAAGGATAATCTTTTCCAACTGGCGCAGGGTTTCGGCACCCATCTCGACTTCTCTTAAAGCATAGCTTTCCCGCATCAACTCCTGCAAACGCACTTTAAGATCGTCCGCCTCCGTCAAAAGCTTAAGCTCTGAACCTTCAGAAAAATCGACGGCCATAGAAAAAGAGCGCAGCAGACCAATGGTCAAAGAGTCAAAATCCCATTCGGCGGAGTTGCCGGAACCACCGGTGGCAGCCTCCAGCATCTCTTCGACAACATCCTCGGCATACTCAATAACCAATTCTTTTATATCTTCGTTACCTAACACCTCGCGACGCAAGGCGTAGATGGTTTCGCGCTGCTTATTCATAACATCATCATACTCAAGCAGATGTTTCCGGATATCAAAGTTGTGACCTTCAACCCGCCGCTGAGCATTTTCGATCGCCTTGGAGATCATTTTGTGTTCAATCGGCTCACCCTCTTCAATACCCAGAGTATCCATAACTTTAGCAATGCGCTCGGAACCAAAAATCCGCATCAGATCATCTTCCAGACTGAGATAAAAACGAGATGATCCCGGATCCCCCTGACGCCCTGAACGCCCCCTCAACTGATTATCAATCCGCCGACTCTCATGACGTTCAGTACCTAAAATATGTAAGCCTCCAGCCTTAAGAACCTCTTCACGTTCAGCTTCACACTGCTTCCGGTAACCGGCAATAATCTGTTCGCGTTCTTCAAGACTCATCTCGTCCTTTAAATTGGACTTGGCCATCATCTCGGCATTGCCGCCTAGGACAATATCGGTTCCGCGCCCGGCCATATTGGTGGCAATAGTGATCGCCCCTTTACGACCTGCCTGAGTGATGATTTCGGCCTCTTTTTCATGAAATTTGGCATTTAAAACTTCATGTTTAATCCCTTTACGACGCAGGACTTTCCCTAAATATTCAGAATCTTCGATCGAGATAGTTCCAACCAGAGCTGGCTGACCAGCCTCATGGCAGACCATAATCTCCTCAACGACGGCATTATATTTCTCTTTCCCGGTCTTGAAGATTACGTCAGGATTATCTTTGCGGATCATCGGCTCGTTAGTCGGCACGACGACCACGGAGAGGCCATAGGTCTGGGAAAATTCAACCGCCTCGGTATCGGCGGTTCCGGTCATCCCGGCCAATTTATCATACATCCGAAAATAGTTCTGAAAGGTGACCCCCGCCAGGGTTTGATTCTCGCGCTCAATTTTGACCCCCTCCTTGGCTTCAAGGGCTTGATGCAGGCCATCACTGTAACGCCGCCCATCCATAAGGCGTCCGGTAAACTCATCGACGATAACAACCTTGTCATCCTTGACTACATAGTCAACATCCCGCCTGAAAAGAACATGGGCTTTCAAGGCCTGGTTGACATGATGCAGGGTCTCGATCTGGGTCGGTTCATAAAGATTTTTGACCTTAAGCAGCTCTTCAACATGGGCGACCCCGACATCCGTCAGGGTCGCTGAGCGGCTCTTCTCATCCAAGTCATAATCGGTAGGTTCGTCTTGCGCCTGGTTACGCTGGATCAATTTACGCATCGCTTTATCGATAACATAATATTTTTCAGTACTATCGTCGGTCGGCCCGGAGATAATCAGCGGGGTTCGCGCCTCATCGATAAGAATACTGTCGACCTCATCGACAATCGCATAATGAAGCGGCCGTTGCGCGTAATCCTCGAGAGAAAACTTCATATTATCGCGCAGGTAGTCAAAACCAAATTCATTATTGGTACCGTAAGTAATATCGGCTCCGTAAGCTTTCTGACGCTGTTCATCGTCGAGCTCATGCAGAATAGTCCCTACCGAAAGCCCTAAAAACTCGTAAACAGTCCCCATCCAGGCGGCATCACGGCGCGCCAGATAATCATTGACGGTCACGACATGCACACCTTTGCCGCTCAAGGCATTAAGATAGACCGGCAGGGTCGCGGCCAGGGTCTTACCCTCACCGGTTTTCATCTCGGCAATTTTGCCCTCGTGGAGAACGATACCACCCATAATCTGCGCATCAAAATGACGCATCCCCAGGGTTCGCACCGAGGCTTCACGAACAACGGCAAAAGCTTCCGGTAAAAGCTCATCTAAGTCGGCAATATCTTTAAGACGAGACTTAAATTCTAAAGTTTTAGCCTGCAACTGACTGTCTGAAAGAGCTTTAAGCGTCTCCTCCTCCCGGTTCACCCGCTCAACCAACGATTGCATTGATTTGATTTCACGATCGTTTTTACTGCCGAATATTTTTTTCAGGATATTTGCCATTAACCTCAAACCTCTTAAAACAAAAAGCCCCCGCAAAATTTCACGAGGACCATTGACCATGCCTGACGGCCTTAAAAAAAATTAAATTATCAATCCAGCAGATACTCAACCGGATTTACCGCCTTGCCGTTGACCACGACCTCATAATGAAGGTGAGGCCCGGTACTACGGCCGGTATTACCGAGTAAACCCAATTCCTGACCGCGAACCACCGAATCTCCGCTGCGAACCGTAATCTTTGAGAGATGACCATATTTGGTCACCTTACCCAGGCCATGATCAACCGTCACCATTTTTCCGTAACCCCCTTTGTAGCCGGCAAAAACAACCTGGCCATCGGCAGTCACAACCACCGGGGTGCCGCTCCGATTAACAATATCGAGCCCTTTATGAAGCTCACGACGACCGGTAAAAGGAGAAACCCGATAACCGAAACGGGAGCTGATCCAACCTCTTACGGGCCATACTGAAGGGGTGAAATTGAGTAGTGTCTGGCGCTCTTCAAGGTAAGCACTCAAATGTCTAAGCTCGCCCTCTTCGCGTGTAATTGCGAGTTCTAGACGTTGCAACTCCCGATGCATACGGGCCAGTTGCTGTTTACGCTCCGTGTCGATACTCGAAACCGTCAACTCGGCCGCCAGGGGGTCAGGACCACCCACGCTCCGAGTCTCTATCCGGCTTGGCACAATCGCCAAATTGGCCAACACCTTGACCCGGCTATTGCTCTCTTTTAAACTCGTAAACTGATCATAAAGATCAGTCATGCGCTGCGAAAAAAAACCTACCTGTTTCTCCAGTTCACGGTTTTCCCTGGCCATCTGGCTGTAATCATTAATACTGTGTAAGTTTACCAGATAGAGGGCAATCGCCACCACGGCCCCTATGAAAAACGCACAAAGTCCGGGAGCCAGCAACCAGACGGCCCGCTTTACCTGTTTGACCGGCAAGGTCATCTTACGATGCACACCACTTCCGGTCCGAAAAAGCACCAGTGTATATTTATCTTTAGATTCTATCAAGACAATCCATCCTCAAGTTTGACGAACTTTAAAAAAGTCCCACCACCCTAAATTGGAAACCTTAATAGCAAATGGTCAGCGGATTGTCAATATTTTAGCTTTTCTCCGATAATCTTGTCAAACCCGGTTTTATATGTTAGACAAGGCTGGGATATTAACCGGACAACCTTCGCAACCGGAAATTAGCATGATAAGCGTCGCCATCAATCAGGAACGAACCGAAGCCCGACTCTCGATAACCCCCGACCCGGAAAACCAGGAAACCATAACCGCTGACCAGCTAGTCGCCGCTCTCAAGAAAGATAACGTCGTTGTGGGAATCAGCAAAAAGGCTCTTTTTGCCATCCGCGATCGGTTCAATCATGAACCCGACAAGAGCATCACCGCTCTTATCGCCCGGGGATTACCTAAAAAACCGGTCTCTCAACACCGCTATAAAGTTAATTTCACGAGCGACAAAAACATCGGCAAACTCCAGAACTCAAACCAGATTGATTACAAGGATAAAGGAGTAATTAAATTTTTCAAACCGGAAGATATCCTGCTGGAGATTATTATCGGCCAGGAAGGTACTCCCGGCCGACTTATCGACGGCACTATTGTCAAAAATGAACCTCTCAATCCTCTGCGACGCTACAAATCCGGCCCCGGCGTTACCCTTGATGAAAACAGCACCCAACTCATCTATAAAGCAACCGCCGCCGGACAAGCGCTGTTGAGCAACGACACCTTGAGCATCTCGGAAACCTATAATCTGGATGGTGATGTCGATCTCGAAACCGGCCATATCGAGTTTGAGGGTCCGATAGAGATCAGCGGTAATCTTCTGGCCGGTTTTCGCATTATCTCAAACGCCAATATTTTTATCGGAAAAACCATTAGCGGCTCAATCCGAACCAAAGCTAACCTGACCGTAGACGAGGGCATTATCGGCAGCGAAACCGAAAAAATCGCGGTTGGCGGAGATCTTAGCTGTGAATATATTTCAGCCGTCACCAAGCTTCAGACCGGCGGCACCATCACCGTAGCCAAAAACATCATCAACAGCCACATCATTACCGGCAAAACCATCAGTTGCCAGGAAATGATCACCGGCGACAGCAAAATTGTCGCTTTTTACGGATTGACCTGCGGGGAACTCGGCAGCGAGCAAGGCAGCCGAACCACAATTGAAACCGGCGGCGCCCTCGTCTTAATCGAAAAAATCAAAAAAATTGAAGAATTCATGGAGCCTCTTATCACGCAGTCGATCGCCATGGTCGACAAACTCGGCCTCCAAGTCTTAATGAAAAAAGACACCTCCTTACTTCCTGAAGCAGAACGACCCGAAGCGGAAAAGATACTGCATAAATACCTTGAAATTGAAAAACAGGTCACCCGCCTGAAAGAAAAAAAGAGTATAATCGAAGAAAAAATTGAAGCCGGACTCAAAGCGAAAATAACCATCAAAAAATGCGCCCACCCCGGAACCACAATCAAGATCGGCCTCGAGAGCTATGTCGTCGAACGCACCATCAGCGGACCAATCGAATTTTCTCTCGACAAAGAGAGCAAGACTATAACTTTTGAACGATTGACATATATGATGGATTCGTAAAAAAGTCACGGGATGGCGTCGTAAAAAAATCTTCATGCAGAGTATCGGAATAATCACCAAAAGCAAAAATCAACGGGCTCTTGAGATCGGCATCGAACTCTACGACTGGCTCAAGAAACGTAAACTTTGCGGGCTCTGTGAAGAGGAACTGGCTGCACCCCTGAAACTCTCAAGCCAATCCAAAACCGAGATCTCCGAGCAAGCCGATCTGATAGTTGTCCTGGGCGGTGACGGCACCCTGCTCAGTATCGCCCGTCACCTGAAACGAAGTGACCCGCCGATTCTCGGCGTCAACCTGGGTAGCTTAGGATTTTTGACAGCCATTACCTTGGATGAACTCTTCGATGTTATGGGAGATATCCTGGCCGGCAATTTCTCCTTAAGCCCTCGCATGCTCCTCAATGTCACTCTCTTCCGTCGAGACCAACCCATCTCCAACCACAACGTTCTCAATGATGTCGTCATCAACAAGGGAGCGATGGCGCGTATCATCGACTTAGAAACGGTTATCGACGGCAAACTTGTCAACACCTTCAAGGCTGACGGCCTAATCTTTTCGACCCCGACCGGCTCCACCGGCTACTCCCTGTCAGCGGGAGGGCCGATTGTCTACCCCACCTTAAACAGTATTACGGTCGCGCCAATCTGCCCCCATACGCTCTCCAACCGACCTCTCATTGTACCGCCGGAAGTCACGATTGAGACAACCTTAACCTCGGTCGACAGCGATGATGTTTTTCTAACCCTCGACGGCCAGGCCGGTTTTTCCCTGCAGCCTTTTGACAAAGTTGTCATCAGCCGATCCGATCATGACATCAAACTCGTAACCTCACCAAGCAAAAGCTATTTTGAAGTCCTGCGCAACAAACTCAAATGGGGCGAACGCTACCAACTCAACCTGTAGCAGGCAAGACAATCATGATGAACCCGCAAAAGTTGCGGGATGACTAAGTAAAAATTTATGCTTAAACATCTGACCATCAGCAATTACAAATTAATCGATCACATTGAATGTGATTTCTCCGCTGGCCTGACCGTCCTGACCGGCGAAACCGGGGCTGGTAAATCAATTATCCTAAGTGCCTTAAACTCCCTCCTGGAGGGCAAACCGGGCTCTGATATTTTTCACGATGAAAAACAGCCGGTAATTATCAGCGCCATCTTCTCTCTGCCGCGAAATCCCGCTTTCAGCTCACGACTTAACGATCTCGGATTTGCCACCGATCAGGATGAGATTATTCTGCGCCGCCATATCAGCCGCAAAAGCCACGGCGGCATCAACAACCGCATCTATTTAAACGACCAGCCGACCACCGGCAACACGGTCTCCACCCTGGCCGCTCACTTGATAGAATTTGTCGACCAACACCAACAACAGAACTTGCGCGATCCTAAAGAACCCCTGCGCCTGATTGACACTTTCGGCGGCCTTTTGCCATTAAAAGAGGAGTACGGTAAACTATTTAGCAAATATCAGGAACTCGAACGCCGACTTGAACAATGGCAGCAGGAAATCAGCGAAGCCGCCCGGCAGATGGACTACTATACCCATCAACTTACCGAGCTCAGCGACGCCCACCTTGACCCCTTGGAAGAGGATGAACTCTTGACCCAACGTCGGCAATACCAACAGCTCGGGCGACTCCGAGAACTGGCCCGGGAAGCCGAAGAGATCAGCTATACCAACAATAGTTCAATCATTGACAACTGTTATCGCCTGCTCGAAATCAGCGGCGAGCTTTCACGTCGAGATGCCGAAGCTCCCCAAACAGAGGAGACTCTGACCGAAATTATCGACACTCTCCAGGATATCCACAAGGAGAATCACAACTACCTGACCCGCCTCGAAGTCGACGAGCAGACCATTGAGGAGACTGAAGAGCGTCTCGCCGTTCTGGAACGTCTCAAACGAAAATTCGCAATCGATATAAATGGCCTGATTGAACTCCGTAACGAACTTGAGGGAAAGGTAAGAGGATGGGAGAATCGTGACGCCGAAAAAGAACGCCTGACCCTTGAACTTACAGAAAAAAGAGAAAAACTGTTACAGGCGGCCGAAAAACTTGGTCAAGCCCGCCAGGAACAAGGAGAAATTCTGGCCCGAACCGTAACCCGACACCTGCACGATCTCAATCTGGCCCAGGCCCGTTTTCTGATAAAAAGAGAAATAGTTCCTTATTCCGCCGGCGGCATGGACAGCATCACTTTCCTCTTCAGTGCCAACCCGGGTGAAGAGCCGGCCCCGATTGACGAAATTGCCTCAGGCGGCGAGCTCTCCCGGCTTTTACTGGCGATAAAAACCACGGCAGCCCATCGTTACCAGATACCGACTATGATCTTTGACGAAGTCGACACCGGTCTTGGCGGCGGCACGGCGGCGGCCGTGGGCCGTAAGATAGCCGCTATTGCTGAAAACTGCCAAGTGATCACCGTAACCCACCTGCCCCAGGTTGCGGCCTTTGCCGACCACCACTTTGTCATTGATAAAACAAGTTGTCCGGAAAAAAAACAGACCTTAATCAAGCTCACCGAAATCGCCCCGGATCAGGAGCCGGAACGGATTCACGAACTGGCCCGTATGGGCAGCGGTGAAGAGATCACAAAAGAGGCCGAAGAACATGCCCGAATCTTACGCCGGGAGGCGAAAAAGGATAAAACAAGATGATTCGTCGAGCTACCATAAACGATGTCAAGACTATCCAGAACGCCCTCGAACACTATGCCAATGAGGGCTTGCTGTTACCCCGCTCACTCAGCGATCTCTACGACAACCTGCGTGATTTCATCGTTTACCAAGAAAAAGAGAAAATTTTGGCGGTCAGTGCCTTACATGTCTGCTGGGAAGATTTGGGAGAGATTCGTTCTCTGGCCGTTCTGCCGCCCCATACGAAACAGGGAATCGGCCGACAACTGGTCTGCGACTGCGAAAAAGAAGCCCTCGAACTGGGCTTAAAAAAGGTCTTCACCCTGACCTATCAGGAGAGTTTTTTTACCGGTCTCGGCTACCACACCATCGACAAGAACCAACTCCCCCATAAAGTCTGGGGGGACTGTCTGAAATGTGTCAAGTTTCCCGACTGTGACGAAATCGCCATGATTAAAAAACTTTAACCATCGTCTCCAACCACTCGGTTACGACCACCATTTTTGGCTCGATAGAGGGCTTGATCGACCCTTTCAACGTAACTATCTAAGGTATCATTCTCTTTAAGCGTACCGACTCCGATACTAATGGTCACTGAAAAAGGCTTGCCCTTGTAAGTAAAACGGCTGTCCTCAACTTTTTGCCGGATCCGTTCCGCAACATCCAGAGCCTTTTGATATGGGGTATGCGGTAAAATCAAGGCAAACTCCTCACCACCATAGCGAGCCAGGACATCGATTTCGCGAATCTCTTTTTTCATGACCTCACTTAAAACCCGCAGAACTCCGTCTCCGGTTCGATGCCCGTAAGTATCATTGACTAGCTTAAAGTGATCGATATCAATAATCGCCAAGGCCGTCGGTCGACCATAACGCTGGTATCCCATCATCTCTTGATTGATCTTTTCATCGTAAGCCCGCCGGTTATAAGTCCGAGTCAGGGGATCAATAATGATCTCCTGCTTAACCTTTTCCATCTGCTTTTTAAGAACTTCAACCTTTTTATTGGCGTCATCCACCTGTCCCCGCGCCTGCTCTACATCCGCCACCATCTGTCGGGTTCTAGCCTGCAGACCTTTGGTCTGCTGAAGCAACAACTCACGAATCTCCTGCACCTCAGTCAGAGACTGAGTTCTCTGCAAACGCTCGACACACTCATCCAGACCACTGTCAAAAGCACCACTGCTTTGTAGCAGACCGGAGATCGAGTCCGCCAAAATAGAGATAATCTTCTTCAGTTCGTCCCGCTCTCGACCGGTCTCATCGTCAAGAAAAATATTGAGTGAAAAGAGACGTTTAAACTTACCGACATAACTATTCATGGCAGCCGGCGTGGCAACCTCTTTCAGTTCGTCCCGACATTGTATAAAAAGTTCCCGACTCTCTTTCTCCTGCAGAGAAAGACCTTCGATATGATGTAGCGCCATACCAACCAGTGACTTAAATTCGTCGATAAGGCTTTGCAAATCATTTTCAACGTTTGACTGGGACAACAGATCATTTTTCAAACGCTGCATAGACACCAACAATAAATTAACATCAACCGGCTTTTCTTTGAGAAGCAGATCTTTGACCTGCTTGTGAATACGCTTGATTTGACTCGCATTGGCGGCACTTTGCAGGGACTCATACAGCGAGCCCAAAACCTTGCCCGAGCCCTGACCACCGGGCAACGAGCCCTGCAGGGTCTTCAATAAAAAAACTGAAAGATCCTTGTACTCTTTAATCATGTCAATATTCATCGATACAACCTGTTTAATTTCGGGTTAGGCACAGACATCATCTTCCTGTCGCAACGGAAGAACAACTTTGAATGAACTCCCTTTGCCGATTTCACTGCTGAAACTGATCGCCCCCTGATGCTGGCCCACAATTGTTTGGGCCGTAAAGAGACCCAGACCGGTGGCTCCACCCTCGGGTCTAACCTCTTTGGTCGAAAAGAAGGGATCGAAAAGATGTTTTTGGCACTCCGGACTGATGCCTGTGCCATTATCACTAATGGAGAAAAAAATATGCTTTTCATCTTCCAAGCCGGTTACCACCACGACCTGACCGGTAAAACCATCATCATGTTGAGCTTTCCGCTCCCGAATCGCCTGCGCGGCATTAATCATCAAGTTCAAAATGACCTGCTGAATCTGCCCCTTTTCCATCCGGGCGGAAACCAATCCCTCCTGAAAATCCTTGACCACGCCAACCTGATCCCGTTCCAGTTCATAACGGCTGAAAGAGAGGGCGTCCTCAATTACTTGATTTAGAGAAAGAGGAAACATCTCTTTACGTTCGGGGTGAGAAAAAACCATCAGGTTCCCAGCCATCAGATTTAAGGCTTCAACCTGCCCTTTAAGTCTGCCAAGCAACTTCAAATCTTTTTCCCGCCCTTCGGAAGCCGCTTCAAAACGCATCTGCAAAAGCTGCACAATCCCGTAGATCGCGGCCAGATAGTTGTTCAGATCATGGGCGATACCGGCCGCCATCTGCCCGATACTAGCCATTTTTTCAGTCTTTATAAGCTGATCTTCCATCATCACCAGAGGGCTGGCATCCTGAAGATAGATCACCACCTCATGGCTTTTGGTCTCACCCTCGTGAAAAACCGGATAACAAAAAATATTGACATACTTACGCCCGGCCCGACGCCCTTCAGCCCGCAAACGATCACGGCTTTGACCGTCCGCCATACAGTCACGCGGCATGCAGTCGGGACAAGGACTTTTACGATGACGGAAAACCTGATAACAATATTTGCCGACCAGCTCTTTCGGCGTGGCCCCGAAATAAGCCGCCTCAGCCCGATTAATTGACTGAATAACATAATTATCATCAATCAGATAGACACCGTTCTCAAGGGCATCCAGAGTGCGCCGATAACGCGCCCGTCTTTCATTGAGTGAGCGATTCTGATTTTCCAGAACCCGGGAAAAATTTTCCAGTTGCCGGCTATGGGAGAGGAGATCCTCGTACTGGTCTTCGAGAAGATGAGTAGTACTATCCAGGATTCCCCGGTAGCGGCCCATACTGATCACTGTGTCCGAATTGATTTTTTCCTGACCGCTGGTCTTATGTTTCTCCACAAATAACAGAAGTTGATCCAGACTGGCCCGAACCGGCCAGACGACTTTGACCATAAACCAGGAGAGCGCAACTGCTATGAACGCGTGAACAATCAGAGAGAATCCTGAAACTAATACAGAACCCGGAAAAACTAAGAGTGCCAGAATCAATACAACATTCAAGCTGACCAGAAGCTTAATGAAAGAGGACACCCTAAACCGGGAGAAAAAATTAATAAACAACCCGGTTCCTCCCCTCTCTCTTGGCCTGATAGAGTTTTTCATCAGCCCGCTCAACCAGCACACCCGGTTCACCCATCGACGCATCACAGGCCGCCACCCCGAGGCAGATTGTCAAACAACCTTCAGTCTGACCCGCCAACAGAGGCTGCTGTTCCTGGCCGGGAATCTCGGCCTTCTCGATTTCCCGCCGAAAACGTTCAGCCACGCCGGCCGTATCCTCGATCCCGCCATGACAGAGAGCGACAAACTCTTCACCACCATAACGAGCCACGATGTCACTGTGCCGGGTGTTGGCCAACAAAATTTTAGCCACCATCGAAAGCACCTTATCTCCCGCCGGATGACCATGAGTGTCATTGTAATTTTTGAAATTGTCGATATCGATCATGATCAGGGAGAGCTCCCCGGAGTAGCGTTTAATACGGTCAAACTCCTCGCGTAAACGCCGCTGAAAATGGCGATGATTATAGAGTCCGGTCAAACCATCAGTGATCACCAGTTTTTTCAAGACCCCCTCTTTCTCACGCAGCTCGGCAATCAGAACGGCCTGCTGAAAAGCGGCTTCCCGCAAAATTTCAGCCGCATTACGGTCACCCTGTTCGGAAAATATGGAGTCAAACTGATCTTTCAAGATCCGAATCTCTTCACGGGCCAGACTCAGCTCTTTCTCCAATTCAACCCGGCTCTGCTCGACTTTTCCTCCGGCCATTGTCTTATTTACTCCACAAAAGACTTTACGAAAACAGCCCATCTCTGCTATAGTTCCGAACCTCTGTACATACTGTAAGAAGGACAAAAACTCAACCTGTAAAAACAGCCCGACAAATATTTTACAAGAAACCCCCTTTATGACATCCATTAACGCTTCAACCGGTAACCGGCAAGAACCAGCTTCCGAACCGGTTATCATCCCCCGTTCAGCCCATCCGATCTCCCGTAAAAAAATAGCCCACAATGCAACCAAGATCCTCTACCGGCTCAAAAACAACGGCTTTACCGCCTATCTTGCCGGTGGTGCCGTCCGGGATATGCTTCTGGGAGAAACCCCCGCTGACTTTGATATCGTCACTGATGCCAGCCCCAAACAGATCAAAAGATTGTTCCGCAACTCGCGTATTATCGGCCGTCGGTTCCGCTTGGTTCATATCTTTTTCTATGACCGCTCCCGCTCAACCCCGCAAATTTTTGAAATCGCGACCTTTCGCCGACCGGTTACCTCAGAATATGACGACCTCGAACGCATCAAGGAGCAACCGGAACTGGCCAACAATCTCTTCGGCTCTCCGGCCGAAGACGCCCAACGCCGGGATTTCACCGTTAATGCCCTCTTCTACAATATCGCCGATTTTTCCGTCATTGATTACGCCGGCGGACTGCGAGATCTTGAAGATGGCATCATTCGAATTATCGGCGACCCAGAGACCCGTTTTGCCGAGGATCCGGTTCGGATTTTACGGGCCCTGGAATTTGCCTGCCGGCTTAATTTTAAGATTGAAGACGAAACCGGCAAAGGCCTTCAGGCCCAAGCCCCGGCCCTGGCTGATGTACCGGCCAGCCGTTTACGTGAAGAGTTAAAGGGACTCTACACTAAAAAAACCACCTCAGCCCTGTTGTCTCTAGGCGACCTCTACCATATTAACCACCATTGGCTGCCTCAACAAATTGCCGACAACAGCAAAGCCGCGATCCCCATTATACAACAGATTGAAGCTTTCTATCCGGTAATCGACAATAACAATGAACTCGAAAAAATGACGATCATCGCCCTGCTTCTGCCCGGCCTTCTCAATGAATATCCGCTGGCCGATGGAATCCGCCTCAACCTGGTTCAGGAAAAGGTCGAAGAACACCTAAAACCCTTAAGTCAGCGTTTCAGCCTGCCCCGTTTTCAGCGCCACGCCACCAAAGATATCGTCTCCCTGCTCTACCGCTTAGGCCGCGGTGACAAACGGATCAAACAACTGCTCAAAAGAGACAACTTCTTTGCAGCCCTCTTTTTTTATGCGGTTATAACCCGGACGGCCACGCCGCAGCCTCCGCACTTCTCATTCTGGAGTCAACAGGGAGACCGCTTGAACCTTAACAGCGGGGCTCGGGGTCTGGACTACGGGAGTCTTTTCGATAACTTTTAATTAACATCGAGAACGCCGACGACTTTTGCTTCGCCCTGCTTCGCGTGGGGACAGGCTGCGGGTAAAGCTTGGTTAACGTTGCGGTTTGACACTACATTGGCTATTGATTGTCGGTTATAGCCGCAAGACCCAGTCCCCGCCGGTCGGAGGCTCGGTAAAAGGCCCGGGTTTTTACCCCGCCCCACCTCAATGCGGGGACAGGGTTTTACGGGTGTAACCAACATTTAGAAAATATTACAGTGTCAAGATCTACAAACAACCAATAACTACCCGCAGCCTGTCCCCACGCGAAGCAGGGCGAAGCAAAGCTACTTGGCTTTCTCTAACTTCTTCAGGGTGCTTTTTACTTTAAAACCAGAGAATAAAAATAATGCTACACCATCTCAATCTTGGCCAGATCAACTATCTAAATTGCCAGCCTCTCTACCACCAGTTGCAAGAGACTCTAAACGACAACAGCTTCACCTTAAAAATCGGCCATCCAGCCCAGCTTAATGAGGGTCTTAAAGATGGTAAAATCGACATAAGTCCCTCCTCCTCGATCCTGCCAGCCGCAAGCCCTAAAGGTGATTATTTTGTGTTACCCGACATCGCCATCACCTCGCTTACCGAGGTTCGCAGTGTCATCCTCTTAAGTCGCCGACCCATCTCCAAACTCAATAATTGTGGCATCTCTCTGACCGCTCACTCATTGACTTCCATTTTTCTCTTAAAGATCATCCTGTTTCGTTTCCAGGGACTTGATCCGGAAAGTATCACCTTTACCACCGAAGAATTTACCCCAAACCAAACCCGGGAGGCCGCCCTGATCATCGGCGATCAGGCTTTAGAACTCTACCATAAGCCACCAACCGGTTTTAAGGTCTACGATTTAGGCCGCCTCTGGCACCAATTTACCGGCCTGCCTTTTGTCTACGCCCTCTGGATCGGCCGCAAAGCGGTTTTGCCGGAAAAGAGCTTGGCGGTTATTGAACTGCATCAGTGCCTGAGAAAAATTATTACAGAACTACCGGAAAAAATCGCCGACTTGGCCACTTCTACCACTTTAAAAAGGGGGCAAGAGACGCCAATCACCCCCTCTCAACTGCTCACTTACTGGCGTCAGGCTATCTCCTATAAACTTGACCAACGGGCCCTTGAAGGCCTTGATCTTTTTTACCAAAGCGCCAATGATCTTGGTTTGATCGACAAGGTTCCCAAACTTGATTTTTTTCCGAGCCCGGATAAGTAACTTGATTTCAAAGCCCTTAATAGGATACATAAAAAACATGGATAACAAACAGACATTTACCCCATTAAATGAAGCGGCGGCCCAATTACAGGAGTTATTGACAAGCGTTTGCAATGACTGCGGCCCGGCTCTAGATAAGGCTGTAAAAACCTGCTGCACAGCCTTGAAAGAGGGCAAAAAAATCCTCTTCTTCGGCAATGGCGGCAGTGCCACCCAGGCCCAGCATCTGGCAGCCGAACTGATCAATCGTTTCCTGCTTGACCGGCGGCCGCTGGCGGCCCTGGCCTTGACTTGTGACTCCGCAGTGGTTACCTCAATCGCCAACGACTACTCCTTTAGCGAACTTTTTGTCCGTCAGCTTGAAGGCCTCGGCCGGGCCGGCGACATTGCCATAGCCCTTAGCACTAGCGGAACTTCGGCAAATATTACGGCTGGCTTAAAACAGGCCCGAGAGCTGAAAATGACGACCATCGGCCTGCTCGGTCGTGACGGCGGCGACTGCCTTAAACTCTGCGATATCGCCCTGCTGGTGCCAGCTACCGACACGGCCCGTATCCAGGAGGTTCACCTCCTCCTGGGTCACCTGCTCTGCTGCCTGGTCGAAAAAGAGATGGCCTCGTAAAATGGACAATATTGAACTCGACAAAAAAAAATTGGGCACCTACCCTCTGGCATCGCGCCCGAGTAAAGTCAGCATCAACCATTTCGCCGGAAAACTGACCGGAAGAGAGAGAGTTGGCGACCTGCTTGACAAACTGCCCGGTTTTCTCGCAGCCGATGACCTGAAAAACATCATCAGTGCCATCATCACAGCCTTCCGGCAACAACGCTCGATCCTGCTCGGCATGGGGGCCCATGTCATCAAGGTCGGCCTGACCCCATTAATTTTACAACTGGTTGAAAAAGGGATACTGAATGGTATTGCCTTAAATGGGGCCGGGATTATTCATGATTTCGAACTGGCTTATGCCGGCCATACCTCCGAAGAGGTCGCTGCTGGAATCACCGGCGGCGATTTCGGCATGGCTCAGGAGACCGGAGAACTTTTAAACCGGGCAATTTTATTGGGAGACCGGGAAGGACTCGGCTTAGGAGCCGCCGTCGGCCGGATGATCTGGGAAGAGAAACTACCGAATCGAGAAATGAGCCTTTTAGGACAATGCTACCGAATGCAGATCCCGGTCACCGTCCATGTCGCCATCGGTACCGATATCATCCATATGCATGCGGCCGCCGATGGAGCGGCTATCGGCCGCTCCAGTTTTAAGGATTTCGACAAGTTTTGCGGTCTGGTAGCGCAACTTGAAGGCGGCGTCTACATCAATCTTGGTTCAGCCGTAATCCTGCCCGAGGTTTTTCTCAAAGCCATCTCACTGGCCCGCAACCTCGGCCATAAAGTTGATAACCTGACCACCGTCAACATGGATTTCAACCGCCACTATCGACCTTTTGAAAATGTTGTCAAACGCCCGACCATGGGCAGCGGCCAGGGCTACCAACTCATCGGCCACCACGAAATCATGTTTCCCCTGCTGGTCGCAGGTATTTTAGCCCAACTTGAGGAGTAAAAGGAAAAATAATGGATCTATCAACCTACCGTATCGGCATTATCGGCGGCGGCAATATGGGACAGGCTATTATCAAAGGCCTGCGGGCCGCCCCACAAAGCCCGACCATCTCGGCCTGGGATGCGGCCGGCGACTGCCGCGAACTTCTCAAAGAAAATTTGCAAGTTACGGTTTCACAAGATAACCGTGAGCTGGTCTTAAACAGCGACATTATTATTCTCGCCGTCAAACCACAGATCATCGACGCTGTCATGGCCGAAATCGCAAGCTCACTGACAACCGAAAAACTGCTCATCTCGATCGCCGCCGGGGTACCCTGCAAACGTCTTGAAAAACCATTGCAGAAACCGGTTCCGACAATCCGTATTATGCCCAACACTCCGGCCCTGATCAACCGGGGAATCTCGGCAATTGCGGTCGGCAGCCAGGCCCTGGAAAAACATCTGGAGATAGCCGAAAATATCTTCGCCTGCCTGGGCGAAACCGTCCTGGTTCCGGAAAGCTCAATGGATATGGTTACGGCAGTCTCCGGCAGCGGCCCGGCTTATATTTTCCTCGTCATTGAGGCCATGCTTGATGCCGCCGTCGGTCTCGGCCTGGCCCGGGATCTGGCTCGAAAACTGGTTATCGAGACCGTTCTCGGATCAACCGAGATGCTCAAAAAAAGCGGCAAACATCCAATGGAGTTAAAGGATATGGTGACCTCACCCGGCGGCACCACGATTACGGGCCTTGCCGAACTTGAACGATATGGCCTGCGCCACGCCTTCAACGAAGCCTTAAAAAGCGCCTGTAAACGTTCACAGGAATTGGGCAAATAACTAACCAACACCCGACTAGCTCGGGTGGGGTCATTGCTGGAACAAGATGCGCCAGCACCCCAGCTTTGACCCCGTCGAAGAGAGCGAAGCAAAGTTCGCCGCTATCTATTATAACTTTTATGATGGGTACCTGAATATTTACCAAGTAAGAGACTAAATCCATGCAAGATTTAATAAAAAAGATTAACCAACTAAAAAAAGAGCGCCAAGCCGTTATTCTAGCCCACAACTATGAACCCCCGGAGATCCAGAAGATTGCCGACATTACCGGCGATTCATTGGGTTTAAGCGTCGATGCGGCCCGACTTGATAACCCGGTAATTGTTTTTTGCGGGGTTCGTTTCATGGCTGAAAGCGCCGCCATCCTGGCACCTGATAAAAAAGTGCTTTTGCCGCGTTTGGACTGCGGCTGCGGTTTGGCAGATATGGCTGAGGCCTCAGCCATACGAAAAATGCGCCGGGAGAAACCTAATGCCGTGGTCGTCACCT
>DAOVTG010000156.1 GCA_030633185.1 Deltaproteobacteria bacterium | reverse complement strand
TCCGGTATTGTCGACCGTCAGATAATCACCCCAAACCGCCGCACCGCCCGTCAAGTGAGGCATATAGACCTCAGATGCCTTAACTGGAATACTCATCAGCAAAATCATCAAGATGATTCCCGCGACCCCGCGCAACTGTTTCATTTTTACCTCCCTATTCAGCGTTAAATGGTCAAATCTTTTTACTTAGCCATTGACTTTTTACTAGTTCATCAAACTTGAGTATACTTTTTTCTTGCCGAAATTTCAACTCTCTTGTATGAATCTCACAGAGCTCAAAAAACTTTCCACAACAGTAGCTATTCAGCTAACCCGTAAAGCGCCAATACGCAGGGAGAAGCCAGGAGTATTTTAACATTGAATATGATCACACTGGGCAAAACCGGCATCGAGGTCAGTGAACTCTGTTTCGGGGCGCTGCCAATGGGACCTTTGCAGAAAAACCTCCCGATTGAAGAGGGTTCCGAAATTATCCTGCGGGCCCTTGACGGCGGAGTCAACTTTATCGATACGGCCGAGCTCTACCAGACCTATGAACCGATCCGCCGGGCTTTTAAACTGGCAACCTTTCGACCGGTAATTGTCAGTAAATCGATGGCTTTGGATTATGCCGGGATGCGAAATGCGGTGGAAGAGGGTTTGCGGGCTATGGATATCGATTACATCGACATTTTCCATCTTCATGCGGCCCGGGTGCCGGAGGAGGAGAATGTCTTTGCCCAACGTGCGGGAGCCTGGCAGGCGCTTCTCGACTGCAAAAAGCAAGGTCTTATCAAGGCTGCCGGAATCAGCACTCATTCAGTACCAACCGTCCGCTTAGCTGCTGAAATTGATGAGGTTGATATCGTCTTTCCGATCATCAATAAAAACGGCACCGGGATTCTTTACGGCACGATCGTCGAGATGGAAGAGGCGATAAAGCTCTGCCTGGATCGGGATAAAGGCGTCTATTTTATGAAAGTCCTTGGCGGTGGCTGCCTCGTTAAGGAGTATCATGAAGCGGTTAGTTTTGTCCGCGATATCAGCCGTGTACCGATTGCCATGGGCATGGTGAGTAGAGCTGAAGTCGACTACAACCTGGCTTATTTCAAGGCCGCTCCAGAGGAGATCGCCAATCTTCCAGAACTTGTTATTGACGAAAAATGTTTTCAGATTGTCGAATTCCTCTGCAAAGATTGTGGCAGCTGCATTGAAACCTGCCCTAATCATGCGATAAGTAAAGCATCAGAAAAGATAAAACCAAAAATCGACCCTGATCTTTGCCTGCGTTGCGGCTACTGTGTCGGATTTTGTCCCCAGTTCGCCATTCGCATGACATAATAAAAAAGGATTTCTATTATGAAAAAAATTGCCGTTTTGGCCGGTGACGGAATCGGCCCGGAAGTAATGCGGGAAGCGCTTAAAGTGCTTGATGCAGTTCAAGAAAAATTCTCTTTTAAACTTGAATATACTTTTGCCGATGTCGGCGGCTGCGCCATTGATAAACAGGGTACGGCACTGCCGGCGGCGACTTTGAAACTCTGTGAAGAGAGTGATGCAATTTTATTTGGTTCGGTCGGAGGGCCGCAATGGGAAACGCTGCCACCGGCCGAGCAGCCGGAACGGGCCGCACTTTTACCTTTGCGTAAACATTTTGATCTCTTCTGCAACTTTCGACCGGCCCGGGTCTATCCATCCTTGACCGCAGCCTGCCCTTTAAGAGCTGATATCATCAAAGAGGGCTTTGATATTCTCTGCGTCCGTGAATTGACCAGCGGTATCTACTTCGGCCAACCCAAAGGACGGGAAGGCAGCGGCAAGAGTGAAAAAGCCTTCGACACGATGGTCTACACCCGGGGCGAAATTGAACGGATTGCTCATTTAGCCTTTGCCGCCGCCCGCAAACGGCGGGGCCAAGTCACCTCAATCGACAAAGCTAATGTCCTGACCACCATGGTTTTATGGCGTGAAGTCGTCATCGAGGTTGCCAAAGAGTATCCTGACGTCGCCTTAAACCACCTCTATATCGATAACGCCACCATGCAGATGGTCAGAAATCCGCACCAGTTCGATGTCATGCTCTGCGGCAATATGTTCGGCGATATTATCTCAGACGAGGCCGCTATGCTGACCGGCTCGATGGGCCTTTTAGCTTCAGCCAGCCTCAATCGGGAAAACTTCGGCCTCTTCGAACCGGCCGGTGGCTCGGCCCCCGATATCGCCGGGAAAGGCATCGCCAACCCGATAGCCCAGATCCTTTCCGCCGCCATGATGCTGCGCCACAGTTTTTCCATGGACAAAGCCGCCGACACCATTGACCAGGCCGTCGCCAAAACCCTGGAAGAGGGCATTCACACCCGAGATATTGCCATAAACCCGGATAATACCGTTAATACTGTAGAGATGGGTGACGCGATTTTGGCAAGGATTTAAGGTGTCAAATATAAATGACCGCCAGTTTTTTTTGTGATCAATCATCCAGATCTCTCCATGACCCAAAAAATGGTGCGTGATTAGAAGTAAAAGTGGGAGGATCGTGTTTAATGATCGAAGCAATAGCCGGATGACGTTTAAACTCCCGATCGAGAAAGCGCCGCACCTCTTTACGTTGCCAGCCCCGTGGATGGATAAAATCACCGTACAGAGAGAGGTCGCCTGCGTAAAAATCGCGAACCTCAAGCTTTTCACTTTCAGGGCTATATAGGGGCAGATTGAAAATCGCGAGATTAAGAAAAGTCACTGTCCGGCAATGCTTAACCATAAAATCAAGCGTCCGCCGGGCTTCAGGCAGAGCTTCGGTCGGCGTTCCGAAAAGGAGATAAACGTAGGTCGCAATTCCGGCCTGCTGCAAATTGTTTAATACCATCGAAACCTGTTCTAAAGAGATGCCCTTCTGCATCGCCTGTAAAACTTGCTGATCACCCGACTCGATCCCCAATTTCAGCATCACACACCCCGCCCGCCGCAGTTTGCGGCAAAAACCGAGATCGCAAAGATCATCGCCAATGCGGGTAAAACCGTACCATTGTACGCCTGGAGGCTGCTTTACCAAAGCGCTGAGCAGGGCCGGGCTCATCGCATTATCGAGAAAATGGATGAGCCCGGGTTGCGTGGTTTGCACGAGTTCGTCAAGCTCTTTAACGACAGTTTGCGGAGCTATCTGCCGATAAAAATTACCTTCCGCCTTTTCCGGACAAAACGAACAACGATTCCAGTAGCAGCCACTCGATGCCGCATAGGGCAGAATCCGGCCGCGGGCCAGATAACTAGAATTTGTGAAATCCGTATAATCGGGCAGCGCTTGGCCTTGATCTCGTTTCGACTCTTTATCAAACAATTCAGGCCGCATCAGTTTCAACAGAGAGGACTCACCCGGCCCGGCGATTAAATGATCAATCAGACCGGTAAACCGATTGCGCCAACCTGGTTCATCACCTTTTGGCCGACTGAGCCACGAAGTTACGAGGCCGCCGCCAACCACCACTGAGAGTTCCGGATAGCGCTGCCGACAAAATCCGATCATGGCAAACGTAACCAGCGCCTGGCTTAAATAGTTTAGGGAAAAGCCGATAAAGGAGGGAGTGTGGTTCTCAATCAACAGCGACAAACGGTCACTGAAAAAGGGAAAAAAGATATTCTCCTGCGGTCGTTCGGCGGCGATAAGCAGATCATGGCTTTTAAGAGGTGAAAGTGCGGCGTCATGATAGTTGGAGAGAGAGAGGCCGACTCCGGTTTTCTTTCCGGCCATCTCCAACACCCGGTTAATATCGGCCACGGCCCGTTTATAACGATCGAAATTTTGATAAAGAGGGGGGTCACTTAGAGCCGCGAGGTTTTTATCAACATGGCGCAAGGCCCGACGACTCCAGGTGTCATCAGCTTCAAGTGGCTCTCCGAGCAGAAACCGCGACCCTTCAAGATTAAAATCGACAACCGTACAGTCGACCCCATAACTGCGCAAAGCTCCGGCCAGCTTTGCAATCCCGGCCGGCGCCTCGGAGGGTTTGCCCACCGGTGGATAAATCAACAAAATTTCAGACATGACTGCATCTATATAGAGTCCAACCTTTGAAAGCAATCTGAAAACGCCGCGAAATACACGAAAAACCAAAAAAAGATCTTTTGTGTATCTCGTTTTTATTAGTGCCTTACAGGTTATTTTCTTGTTTTTTTAACAAGAAAATGTTCTGATAAGAGCACTATGAGTAAAATTAACCAGCGACGAGTCCTGCTCGTCCACCCTTTAGGTTATCAGGCTTCAGCAGCGAAAACCGATATCGCTAGAAAAGCCAACCTTATGCCACCTTTGGGCCTTGCCGGAATTGCCTCATATCTTGAGGTACGGGGCAAAAAGGCCGACATTCTCGACTGTTTCGCCTTTCCGCTGACGGCTGAACGGCGGCTAAAAACTTATCTTGAAATGCTCAAACCCGGCTGGATCGGTTTCAGTTGTACGACCTCAAGTTTTCTTGACGGAGCTCGCCTGGCAGCCCTGGCCAAGGAAGTTCTGCCCGGCATCCAAACCTTTTGCGGCGGCCCCCACGTCTCGGCTTTGCGTGAAAAGTTGTTAGCCGACTACCCGGCTTTTGACTTTTTGTTAGTCGGCGAGGGCGAAGAGACGGTTTTTCAGCTCATGGAAGAGCCCAAAAACTGTGCCAAGATTCCCGGTGTGGTTTTTTGGAATGCGACCGGTAAGGCCGAGTTTACTGGCTTTCGCGAGCCCGGCATCGAGCTTGACTCACTCCCTTTCCCGGCCTATGAAAAGCTGATCGGTTTTCCCAAAACCTACCGGCTGCCGATTTTTAATTATCCCAAAGCCCCCAATACGAGCTGTATCTCCAGCCGGGGCTGTCCTTATATTTGCAGCTATTGCGACCGGTCGGTTTTTCGCCGCACTTTCCGCTTCAATTCGGCCGCCTATCTCTACCGGCACCTCGAATATCTGAAGCATCGTTTCGGCATCCGCCACGTCAATTTCTATGACGACCAGTTCACGTTTAACCGGAAACGAATCGAAGAATTGTGCCAACTCCTGCAATCGCGACCCCTGGATATGACGTTCAACTGCGCCGTCCGGGCCGAGCATGTCGACGGGACAATTTTAGAGATGATGAAAAAGGTGGGCTGCTGGATGATCAGCCTCGGCATCGAGAGCGGTGATGCCGAACTTTTAAGCCGCCATCGCCAGAAGGTCGATCTCGATTTCATGGCCGAGCAGGTTAAACTGATCAAAAAAACCGGCATCCGAGTTAAAGGGCTCTTTATGGTTGGCCTGCCGGGCGAAACCACTGCCAGCGTCAGACGTTCAATCGCCTACTTAAAATCTCTGCCGATCGACGAGCTCAACGTCGCCAAATTCACGCCGTTTCCGGGTTCCCCCCTCTACGAAAACATCCACAGTTTTGGCAGTTTTAACGAAAACTGGGGAAAAATGGACTGCATGAGTTTTCAGTTTATCCCTGAAGGCATGACCAGTGCGGAGCTTGAAGAACTCTTTATTGAGTTTTATAAAACCCATTTCAAACAGCGCCGCATTCTCCTCAACTATGTCGCCATGCTCAAACATTCACCCGATTCCTGGCTCCGTTTCGTCACCGACTTGGGATCTTTCTTACGTTTCGCCCGCCACAGTGACAGCCGCATGCTGAAATAGAGATTGAACGCTCACTTTTTTACTTTCTTTTTTGCTCTTATTGAGAATTCAGGAGGTCAGGATGGAAGAGAAGAAAACTGAAGATTCTTCGAAGTTTGCCCTCGGACTGAGGAAACTTCGTCGACGACGCTGGTTTCTTTGGGGGGTGATTCTGGTTTATGTACCACTTATCTGGCTTATGCCTCGGTTAACCAATTTCGGTTGCCAAACCATCAAAGTTTTTATTGTTTGGTTTCTATTTGTTCTTGTCTCCAGCATTCTCGTGGCAGCCGGTAAGTGTCCGCGTTGTGGTAACCTTTTTCTCATTAAAGAACTTGCGCTTTTTTATCTGCGCCGCAGATGCCTGCATTGCGGTTT
>DAOVTG010000180.1 GCA_030633185.1 Deltaproteobacteria bacterium | reverse complement strand
TTCGGTAATTTCCCGGGCAAAAGCCTGACGGTCAACGGCCAGAGCCCCGCCAGCCGCAACTTTCGTCTTTTCTGCGGCCGTTATGATCAGTGAACCTAAAACCCGCATCTCCTCTTTCAAGAGACCGACGGCATTGGTTGGTTGGTTGGCCCTGAGCGAATTGGAGCAGACCAACTCGGCCATATCGGGATTAGAGTGAGCCGGGGAGAAGCGTTCCGGCTTCATTTCGTACAAGGTTACCGGGATTTGCCGTTCAGCCAACTGCCAAGCGGCTTCACAGCCGGCTAACCCGGCTCCAATGATAGAAATTTTAGTCATATTGAATAATATTAACTTTTACTCAGATGCCGTCTTCAAACTGTCTCGGTGCGGGGACATGCCTCCAGGCCGGGCTTTAGCCCGTGACGAGCTGAGCCGTGTCCCCCTCGAAGTGGGCGAAGCGATGTTCGCCGCTAGCCTCTGTAACTTAACTTCTGAATTCTTGGTATCGGAAGTTTGGATTAACAATTTTAAAACATAGTTAAAGCGACTAACGTCTGCCGGAAATAGCTGCTGACATCAAAATCTTGGTAAAACGGGTCGTTGGCGGCAAATTCATCAAGGGTTTGACAGAGGTCGTCAACCGCTTTTTCCTGGTTGATCTCAAGTTTATCGAGATACCAGGAGAGCCGTTCGCCAAGTTGGTAAAGAACTAGAGTGCGAACTGTTTTTTGAGCCTTGTCGGGATGGAGTAGAAAAAAGGTGGTTTGGTCGTGAATCAGAATACGCCGGGCAATATGGCGCAGATAGTCGAGTTTTTCTTCATACGCAGACCCGGCAACCGGTGGTTTAAGAATGTACTTTTTGTAGTGCTCATATTCACCTTCCCGATCGAGCAGAGCTGCGATATGGGCGGCTTCGTAGTCGAGAAAACGCCCTTCAATCTCTTCGGTTTCATAGACGAATATCGGAATAAGTCTGATCTCCTCATCACCGAAATCAGCCGGAATGGTTGCCATCCCGCCTTGGGGGTGGACAATTTTGCGGCTCTGTTTGAGTTTGGCAGTAATAATCGGCAGGCCCTCGGCCCCCTTAACCCGGATCAAAAGTTCGATCGGGCTTTTAAGGTGTTCTTCAATCAAGGTCTGCAGGGTTTCTAAGCTTTCCTGATCTTGAGAGCAGGTGGTTAGAAATTGTAAATAAAAATCACGATTCATAATAGCTCTTTTTATTTTGGCTCCAAAGCTTTAACCAAGGCTCTAATCATCAGGTTATAGGGGGTTTCGACATCCGCCTGGCGGCCATACTCGACAATCTTGCCATTAATAAAATCAACTTCCGTGCGGCGTTTCATCTCGATATCGACCAGCATCGAGGGTTTGTGGTCGCCAGCATTTTTCATGTAGCCGATGGCGTAAGGGTAGTAGTTCCAGCCCAAAGATATCTCGTTGGCACGGGCTACTTGTACACCCTCTTTGACCAGGTTGTCAACTATCTGAAAGACAATCGGGTCGCGGATTACTTCGGCCATGGTCAGTCCGGTGACGGCGCAGACCGGGTTCATGCAGGCGTTCATAATCGACTTGCGCCAGACCATATCAACAATTGTCTCTGTTCGTTCGGTCGGCAGTCCGCTTTTAGTCAACGCTTCGGCAATTGCTAAAGCCGCATCTTTGCCGGCTGGTTCGAGTTCCTGGAGAAGATGGGGCGGATGGTGGAATGCAAGGTGGACATGGCCGGGCTTGACCAGGCCGCAGCCGTAGTTGACGATTGCCCGGAGAACATTATCCCGGCCCAGGGTCTCAGCCAGGATCAGTTCCGTATCGATGCCGTTCTGCCAGCTGACAATATACATCTCTTTGTGAAAAAAACCTTGTATGGCTGAGGCGATCAGGTGTAGAACCGTGGCTTTGACGGTAATAATAATGACGTCGGGAGGGTCGCTTGCCAAATCATCAATATTGGTGATAGCCCGGTTTACCTTTTGTTCGAGCTCTTCCGTGCCGTCAATCTTAATTCCGGGGTTCACGGCGGCATTAACCAGCTCCGGCATGATATCACACAGGGTGACTTCATAACCACCATGGGCCAGGTAAGCAGCAACAATACAGCCCACGGGGCCGGCGCCGATAACGGCAAATTTTTTGAACTCTTTTTTCTGGGTCATTATATTTCCCTCTTGGGTAAATTCTGTTGTTTTACTTATTCACTGTTGTCGAGCATTCCGAAGGTCTCGGCAGAGATTATGGTACAATCGTTTTTTTGTAATATTTCAATGGCTTTATCAAGATCGGAGAAACAAAAAATCATGATTGCCCGGTTGTCGGTAAAGCCGCTGAAAGCATACATGTAGCGGACGCCGATATTAGCTTCCTTCAATGGTTGCAGAACCTCGGCCAGACTGCCGGCCTGATCCTTGATCTCAACGGCGATAACTTCATCGACGCGAGCCGGAAACTGTTTTTCCATCATGATCTGCCGGGCTTTGGTGATATTTGAAACCAGCAGCCTGAGTACCCCGAAATCAACCGCTTCGTTTAAGGTCAGGGCGCGGAGATTGATGCCAGCATCACCTAAGGCTCGGGTTGTTTCATAGAGTCGTCCGGGGGAATTTTCCAGAAAGATAGAGATCTGTTTTAATTTCATCGTTTTCTCCTTATGTTTGGCGTAGTTAAAAATCAAAATTAACCACCATGAGTGAAATTTGATATTGATATCCACTTTTGTAAAACGAACTATTGCAGAAAAAAGCTTTCAAAGCAATGAAAAATTGTTTTATATAACTTTTTTGGGTAACTATTCAGGTGCCCACCATAAAGTTATAGCAAATAGCGGCAAACTCTGCTTCGCCCTCATAAACGGGGTCAAAGCTGGGGTGCTGACGCACCTTGTGCCAGCAATGACCCCAGCCCCGGTAGTTTGCAGGGGGGCACCTGAATAGTTACTTTTTTGGTTATTCAGATGTCCATGACTAAGAGCGTTAAGGTAAAAAGTGTCGGTGAACACTACCACAGCCGTACGGATGGGGCTTTTTGAGTCTCGAAAGCACTTTACCCTTGACCTCTTTTTATAAATAGGAGTAAACCTAAGATATTCAGACCTCATGGAGATGAAAAATGCATTCAATCAATGATCGGGAAAAATATCTGCTCAGGGCGATTCATGCCTTTGAGAGAAAATTAATTGTTATCTCACCTGGTTTTGAGATTCTGGCGGTTAATGATCAGGGACTTAAGCATTTTAAAGATGAATCTCGTGGAAACTTTGCAATCGAAACCCGCAAAAGGTACTGTTACGAACAGTTTCGCGATAATAGCAGCCCTTGCGAGCATTGTCCGGTGATTGAGTCGCTACAGACCGGTAGGCCTAATTTTTTAGGCAATCATGATTGGGATCGGAAAAAAATGGCTTGTATCTTCAGTTATCCTCTTTTATCGGAAGGTAAGGTTGATGCTGTGGTGGTCGTTGATTTTGATCTTCCGGTACAGGTCTGGCTGGAAGAGCGGATGAGTCAGTCGAGCACTTTTCTGCATAACCTTCTTCTCAGTTCAGTCGACGGTGTCGTGGCTGCGGACATGAGCGGAAAGCTCATTGTTTTTAATAATTCGGTCTCCGAAATTCTTGGCTATTGTAAAGAGGAGGCCCTCGAATCCTTGCACGTCTCTGATATCTATGTGAAAGAAAATGAAGCTCGCGATGTGATGCTGAGACTGCGAAGTGAGAATTATGGTGGTATTGGTAAACTGAAATCGCACCATATTGATCTGAAAGGTAAGGATTCTGAGCCGGTTCCGGTGCGTCTGAATGCTTCAATTGTTTATAAAGATGACCGGGAAGTTGCTACTATCGGTTATTTCCGTGACCTGCGGGAGACTTTACAGATGGAGAGGGAACTTGAAAAAACCCAGCTTCAATTACTTCAGTCCGAGAAAATGGCATCGCTGGGTAAACTTTCGGCCGGGGTTGCCCACCAGCTAAATAATCCTTTAGGAGGGATTATTCTTTTTACCAAATTGATAATGGAAGAAAATGAGCTTCCTGAAAATGTGACGGAAGATTTGCATCGAGTTTTGCGGGATGCTGAAAGATGTCGTGATACGGTCAAGGAACTGCTCGAATTTTCAAGGCAGACACGTCAATTTATGCAGCCCTGTGATATTAATCAAGTGATTGAACGAACTCTTTTCTTGCTCGAAAGTCAGCCGATTTTCCATAACATTGAGATTAAGAAACATCTGGCCGAAGGACTGTCTTTGGTGGATGCCGACGTTCAACAGCTTAATCATCTTTTGATGAATTTGATTCTAAATGCGGTTGACGCCATGAAGGTTGAAGGAACTTTGGAGAGTGATGGTATTCTAACGGTTAGAACCAGCTTGCCGGCCTTAGGAGAGCCAATTTACTTTAGTGATGAAGACGATGACACCAAGGCTATGGAATATCCGTGTTGTTGTATGCCTTCGCATGGAGACCGGGTTTGTATTGAGATTTCCGATAGCGGAACCGGGATCCCGGAGGATGTTCTGCCCCATATCTTTGATCATTTTTTTACAACTAAAGAGGAAGGTAAAGGAACCGGTTTGGGTTTGAGCATGGTTTATGGTATTGTTGAAAATCATGGGGGAAATATTATCGCCAGAAGTCGGCCTGGAAAAGGGACGACTTTTATTGTCTCCCTGCCCCTGGCGAAAATCAGCGAGGAAGGAGAGCAAAGTGAAAAATAGTGAGAGTGTTTTACATATATTGGTGGTTGATGATGAACAGGGTATTCGCGAAGGGGCCGAGCGCATTTTAAAGCGCATGGGTTTTACGGTTTCGACGGCATCTCGGGGAGCTGAGGGTTTAGAGATTATCTATGCCGAGCCGGTGCATATTGTTTTTCTCGATCTCAAGATGCCGGGGATTGGCGGGATGGAGGTCTTAGCCCGGATTAAAGAGTTTAATGAAAAGATTATGGTAATCGTAGTTACCGGTTTTGCTACGATTGAAACGGCGATTGAAGCGATGAAAAAAGGGGCCTATGATTTTATTCCCAAGCCCTTTGAGCCCGATAGTCTGAGGATGGTGGTACGCCGGGCTCAGGAAAGGATGGAGCTCTCCCTTGAAGCCGAGAGGCTTGAAAAAGAGCGTAATCGTACCCTTTTAGATCTCGACAATGAAAAGAGCCGAACTCGAACCATCATTGAATCCCTGCCCAATGGGGTGGTTGTCACTAATACTGAGGGGGTCGTTGTTTTGATGAACCCCGCTTTCCTCTGGCACCTCAATCTGGATACCACCCTTAAACCTGGGAAAAAGCTTGAGGAGTATTTTGATGATGAGGGTTTATGCGAACTGGTCAGGGGGCTTTCCCGAGGGGACTGTACATCAGGTAAGAAATCCTCAAACTAT
>DAOVTG010000184.1 GCA_030633185.1 Deltaproteobacteria bacterium | reverse complement strand
CGCGGTCTGAATGTTGAAAAAATCAGGCAGAAAGCGCTTGAGAAGGGTCTGATCAATGAAAGCGATCAGCCTGCCGACCAGGAACTTTATAACCTGATCCTGGCCCCCGGGTTTTCGACGGCTGATAAAATTACCGATGTCTCGGGCCGCGGGGTTGGTATGGATGTGGTGAAAAAAGCGATCGAAAAACTGCGCGGTGTGGTCGAGGTTGATTCAACCTCCGGGCAAGGCTCGGTTGTATCCATTAAAGTGCCGTTGACATTGGCGATTATTGACGGTATGGTAGTGATCGTCGGGCATGAACGATATATTGTCCCGACCCTCAATGTGGTTGAATCTCTGCGTCCTTTGAAAGAGCAGTACCATACGGTTCAAGGGCAGGGTGAGCTGATCAAGGTGCGAGACCATCTTCTGCCTCTGGTTCGTCTGCATCAGGTCTTTAATAGTGAAGCCCAGACGACTAATCCCTGGGAGGCTCTGGTGGTGGTCGTAGAGCATGAAGGTGAGCAGTTCTGTCTATTGGTCGATGAGCTGGTTGGAAAACAGGAGATCGTTATTAAAAGTCTTGGTGAGCGGCTCAAAGATCTGCCCGGCATTGCCGGTGGAGCAATTATGGGGGATGGCCGCGTCGGTCTGATTTTAGACGTTGCCGGTTTGTTTAAGCGTTGATGGAAAAGTATAGGGTTTAATATGGAAGAGCAATCCAGAGTTACGGAAGGTGAAATAGCTTCCGGAAATGAGAATAAGTATCTAAGCTTTCATCTTGCCGATGAGTTGTATGGTCTTGATATTCTTAAGGTCAGAGAGATTATCGGGATCCAGGAAGTGACCAAGGTGCCCGGAGCTGAAGCGTACCTGATCGGGGTGATTAACCTGCGGGGTAAGGTTATACCGGTGGCCGATCTGCGTCGGCGATTTGCTTTGCCGATGCGGGAATATGATGCTCGAACTTGTATCATTGTCGTTGAGATCACCGGTGAGGCTGGTTTTGTTGCCATGGGTATCGTTGTCGATGCCGTCGATGCCGTGGTCAACTTGCGGGATGAGCAGATCGAAAAAGCTCCGCTTTTCTCTTCCGCGGTCAGTCAAGATAGTATCAAAGGATTGGGGAAATTTGAAGATAAGGTGGTTATCCTTCTTGATATCGATCGGGTCTGTTCAGAGGATCGGATTACGGAAGAATCATCGGATGAGGTAAGTGAAGATGTTGAGTAGGTATACTCTATGATTGGTTTGGATAAAATTAGCGACCGGGATTTTGTCCGGTTTTGCGACTTTGTTTATCAGCGTTGCGGTATAACCTTGAACGAGAATAAACGCGATCTGGTTCATTCACGGTTGGCCAAGCGTTTGCGCTCTTTAGGGCTTGATAATTATGAGGATTATTTTGATCTCATCTACAATGGTCATGATAATGAGCAGGAGATTGTTAATCTGCTTGATGCTATTTCGACTAATGTTACCTATTTTTTTCGTGAAGACAAGCATTTTGATTTTCTCATCGCCACGGTTATCCCGGAGCTTGAATCAACTAAAAAAGGGGAGTTGAAGAGGAAAATCAGGATCTGGTCAGCGGGTTGCTCGACCGGTGAAGAGCCTTACACCTTGGCTATAACTTTTGCCGAAAATATGGCTTTGGAAAAACAGGATTTTCGGATTCTGGCGACCGATATTTCGACCAATGTTTTGAGTCATGCTCGCAAGGGGGTTTATGACCAGGAGCGTTTGCGAAATGTTTCCGGAGTCTTGATGAAAAAATATTTCACCGGCAGCCGGGACGGCAGCCGTTTTCGGGTTCATGAGAAACTGGCTTCATATATTAAATTTTCCCATTTGAACCTGATGCATGATTTTCCTTTCAAAGGAACGTTTGACTGTATTTTCTGTCGTAATGTTATGATCTATTTTGACCGTCAAACCCAGGGACAGTTGGTCAGAAAATTCAGCTCCTTTCTCAATCCCGGCGGTTATCTCATGATTGGTCATTCGGAAAGTCTGACCAATGTCAAGCACGATCTCGTTTATGTTCAACCTTCACTCTACAGGAAAAAGGGCTGATGTCTCTGGTTACGATCGGAATTGCAGATCTTAAGGTCAGCAATAATCCAGAGGATACTCTGGTCACCTACTCACTTGGTTCATGTATCGGTCTTGCCATCTATGATCCGGTAGCCAGGATTGGCGGGATGTTACACTATATGCTGCCGGATTCATCAATAAACCAGGAAAAGGCGGAAAAGAATCCGGCTATGTTCGCTAATAAAGGTATTCCTTTATTATTTAAGCAGTGCTACAGGTTGGGAGCCGATAAAAAACGGCTGATTATCAAGGTTGCTGGCGGCAGCCAGATTATGGATGCGGCTGGCACCTTTAATATCGGTAAACGCAATTACGCAATTTTGCGTAAAATGTTTTGGAAGAATAATGTTATGGTTGACGGTGAGGATGTCGGCGGCAATTGTAACAGGACCATGTATATGCAGATTGAGGATGGTAAAATAAACCTGAAAATTTCCAAGAAAGGGATGGTTGAGTTATGAGCTTGATGGAAGAGATCATTGCCGCAGTCGATGAGATGCCGCCCTTTCCCCAGGTTGTGCAGCGAGCCATGCAGGAACTGGCGGAACCTGAATATGAGGTCTCCGGTCTGGTGGATATCTTAAAGGTTGATCAGGCGGTTACCGCAAACATTCTTAAACTCTGTAACTCGGCCTATTTCGGTTTGCCGCGCAAGGTTTCTTCCCTGAAAGAGGCGGTTGTCTATCTTGGGGCTGATCAGATGCGCCGGTTGCTCCTTTCAGGCGCGGCCAATAAAATTTATGAAAAACCCAATGAGGGGTATGCCGTATTTGCCAATGAACTCTGGCGTCATGCTTTGGCTACGGCCGTGATGAGCCAGGTTTTATGTCGTTACTTGCGTCTTAAAATTGATGAAAACGTGGTTTTTACCTCGGCTCTGTTGCACGATGTTGGTAAGGTCGTTTTAAGTGCTTTTGTCATTGAGGAGTATCAGGCTATAGAGTCCAAGGTAGATAACGGGAAGTCCTCTTTCCAGGAGGCTGAAAAAGAGATTTTAGGTTTTGATCATGCCGAAATTGGCGGTAAGATTGCGGAGAAATGGGAATTTCCTCCGGAAATCATTGCGGCGATCGCTTTTCACCATGACCCTTCCCATTCTCCGAAAGAGTTTCGGCTTTTAGTTGAGTTGGTGGCTTTGGCCAACAACCTTGTGGTGATGGTCGGTTATGGTACAGGGGTTGACGGCCTGGCCTGTCGCGGACATGCTCTGTTGTTGAAAAAATTAAAGATTGAGGCGAAAGATCTGGAGAAATTGCTTCTTCTTTTTCAGATAGAGATGGAAAAAACCTGCGATATAGCCGGTGTCGGTGACGATTGAATGAAGGCTGTTGAACCGTTTGTTTCTGGCTCTGCCGGTTTAGGAGGGAATTTATGGCGTATAATATATTAGTGGTTGACGATTCGATGTCAATGCGGGCGATTGTCAAAAAGGTGATCACCATGTCCGGTTTTGATGTTGGTGAGATAGCGGAAGCCGGTAACGGTTTGGAGGCTTTGGCTAAACTTGAGGATTTCTGGGCCGATGTGATCTTGACTGACATTCATATGCCGGAAATGGACGGCATCGAACTGCTTAAAAAAATAAAAGGTAACCCGATGACTGAAGCCATGCCGGTGGTTATGATCACCACTGAATCCCGGGATGAGGTGGTTTCCGGGGCTCTAGCAATGGGCGCGGCCGGTTATATAAAGAAACCTTTTCGTCCGGAAGATATTAAAGCCTTGTTGGTCGAGATTTTAGGAGGAGAAGAAAATGCTGGAGAAGATCTGTCAGAATCTGACGAATGTGATTTCTGAAGTATTAGAGACCATGTTTTTTATTTTCCTGGAACCTAAATCCGGGGCTTTACCAAAAAGCGCTGATTTTATTGGGGCCGGGGTGGTCATCAAGGGTTCCGATTTTAGCTGTGAGCTTGAATTTCTGGCTCAATCGAGGTTGTTGCAACAGATTGCTGCAGACTTTATGGGTCTTGATCAAGAGGTCGTAAATCTTGCCCAGCGCCAGGATGTTCTCAAGGAAATTGGCAATATGGTAGCCGGTAATCTGGTCAATATCTGCGATCCTGAGGTTCGTCTTGAGCTCGGGATACCGACCGTTTTGGGTGACTCTCTGACGGCTGTAAGTCTAGATGGTTGTGTGGAAAAATTTATTTATGCTTCCGACGAGGGGGTTCTGCTGGTTGGGATTCGAAATCTCTCCGGAACGGGTGGACAGTAGTCGATGATTAAGGTTCTGATTGTAGATGATTCAGCCATGGTGCGCCAGGTTTTTACCAGGGAGTTGGCCAAAGAACGGGATATTGAGGTGGTTGGTACTGCCCCGGATCCTTATGTCGCCCGGGATAAAATTGTGGCTTTACGTCCTGATGTGATTACGCTTGATATTGAGATGCCGCGGATGGACGGGCTGACATTCTTGCGCAAGTTGATGAAACATTTTCCGATGCCGGTGATTATTGTCAGCTCTTTGACCCGCAAAGGCGGCAAGGTTGCTCTTGAAGCGATGGAATCGGGGGCGGTTGAGGTTCTGTCTAAACCTGGTGAGGCTTACAGTGTTGGCGATATGGGCCAGCAGCTGGCGGAAAAAATTCGGGCGGCCTCTTTGATTGATGTCACTGAAAGGGCCTGGAAGATCGATTTGACTAAGTTTACCGGAAAGCGTCTGGCGGCGTTGAGTGAGACGACGAATAAAGTTATTGCGGTAGGCTCATCAACCGGTGGAACCGAGGCCTTGAAAGCTTTTTTGACCCAGCTTCCGCTCAATGCGCCGGGGATTGTCATGGTTCAACATATGCCGGCCAATTTTACCTACGCTTTTGCCGAGCGTCTTAATGAGCTGTGTCAGATTGAGGTCAAGGAGGCCGAGGATGGTGATGTCGTGCGTCCCGGTCGGGCCTTGCTGGCTCCGGGAAATTTTCATATGATCATGCGCCGCAGTGGGGCTCGTTATCTGGTGAATGTGAAAACCGGGCCCATGATTCATTATCAGCGACCGGCGGTCGATCCCCTTTTTCGTTCCGTGGCGCGTTATGTCGGGGCTAATGCTATAGGCGTAATCCTGACCGGTATGGGATCCGATGGAGCTCGAGGAATGAGTGAGATGAAAGATGCCGGGGCCGTAACCTTTGCCCAGGATGAGGCCTCCTGCGTTGTCTATGGGATGCCCAAAGAGGCGGTTAAAATCGGTGCGGTTGACCATGTTGTT
>DAOVTG010000072.1 GCA_030633185.1 Deltaproteobacteria bacterium | reverse complement strand
TAGGCTCCCATACCGCCGGTGTTGGGGCCCTTATCATCATCGAAAACCGGTTTGTGGTCTTGCGAGGTAACCATGGGAACGACGATGTCGCCATCGGTGAAAACCAGAAAGGAAGCCTCCTCGCCTTCGAGAAATTCCTCAATGATTATCTCTTTGCCAGCTTCACCGTAGGCCCGCCGCCGCATGATCTTGTTGATGGCATCCTCAGCCTCTTCGACGGTTTGGGCGACAACGACCCCTTTGCCGGCGGCCAAACCATTTGCTTTGACGACAATTGGTGCGCCTTTTTTGTAGACGTATTCAATGGCATCATCAAGATTGTCAAAGGAGGCAAAATCACCGGTCGGGATTTCGTATTTTTTCATCAGGTTTTTGCAGAAGGTCTTGCTGCCTTCGAGTTCGGCCGCAGCCCGGTTGGGTCCGAAAATCTTTAATTCAGCTTCTTCAAAGGCATCAACAATGCCAGCGACCAGTGGATCTTCGGGCCCGACAATGGTCAGGTCAATGTTTTCATTACGGGCGAATTCCAGCAGGCGATCAATGTCATCGGCATCGATCGGGACACAGGTGGCTAAAGAAGCGATCCCGGCATTGCCGGGGGCACAGAATATCTGCTCGACTTTGTTGCTCTGGGAAAGTTTCCAAATTAAAGCATGCTCACGACCGCCGCCGCCGACCACTAAAAGTTTCATTTTTTCTCTCCTAAGCCAAAGATGGCAATCTGTTATTTTGCTGTCGCCCTGCTTCGCATGGGGACAGGCTACGGGTAACCCTTGGTTCGTTTATGGTTTGACACTACGCGAGTTATTGATAACCGGTACCCCCGTAAAACCCAGTCCCCGTTTTGTGGCAGAGTGGAGTTTTTTATCGCGTTTTTTTCATTTCGATGTGGGGACATGCCTCCAGACCGGGCTTCAGCCCGTGGCGGGCTGAGCCGTGTCCCCTTCGAAGAGGGCGAAGCAAAGTTCACTTTAACTTCTGCTGCTTAATTGGGTTGCGTCTTACTTTGTCATCAATGTTTAAAATGGCGATTGCCGGTGAATATCATAACCATATTGTGTTCGTTGGCGGCCTCTACGGCTTCGTCATCACGATTGGAGCCGCCGGGCTGGATGATTGCAGTTATTCCAGCCTTGGCAGCGGCATCAATACCGTCGCGGAAGGGGAAAAAGGCATCGGAAGCTAGAACCGAGCCTGCGGTCGGCACCTGGGCTTTCATGATCGAAATATTAACCGAGTCAACTCGGCTCATCTGCCCGGCTCCGACTCCGACCAGGCGGTTGTCGGCGGCCAGAACGATGGCGTTGGATTTAACATGTTTGCAGATTTTCCAGGAGAACCGTAAGGTTGCAAACTCTTTTGCTGAAGGCTCACGATCGCTGACGGTCAGCCACTTGTCACTCGGAGCTTCTTTGAGGTCTCGTTCCTGTAAGAGGAACCCACCGACTACTTTTTTGATCTCCAGGCCGCTGGGTTGAAACTCTTCAAGGAGTGGTGCTTCAAGCAGGCGCAAAGCTTTCTTGGTCGCCAGAATCTCTAATGCGGCCAAGCTGAAACCTGGAGCGATGATCGCTTCAAGAAAGGTTTCCGCCAGAACCGCAGCACTCTCCTTATCGACTTCTCGGTTTAGAGCAACGATTCCGCCGAAAGCCGAAATCGGATCGCAGGCTCGAGCTCTAAGTATAATTTCAGCCATTGTCGCCGAGGTCGAGGTTGCGGCCCCACAGGGGTTGGTGTGCTTGATGAAGACCGCAGTCGGTTTTGTAAACTCTTTAACCAGTTCAAAGGCGGCATTACTGTCTAAAATATTGTTAAAGGAGAGCTCTTTGCCTTGGAGCTGTTTGGCATTACTGATACAAGGTTCATCAATTTGTTGATCTTTATAGAAAGCGGCCCGCTGGTTGGGGTTTTCACCATAGCGCAGATCCTGGGCCTTAGTTCCCTGCCAGGTGAAAGTTTCGGGGAGAAAATATTGTTCCAGAGGGTGGGCATCCGGGCGCGGGAAACGGCCCAGATAGTTGGCAATGGCGGCATCGTAAGAAGCAGTTGACTGAAAAACTTTTTTGGCCAGAGAAAAATTGCTTTCCGGGCCAACGGCCCCATTGTGAGCTTGCATTTCAGCAAGAATCGGGGCATAATCGTCAGGGTCGATGATAACCGTGACCGCGCCATAATTTTTGGCGGCGGAACGTAACATGGTGGGGCCGCCGATATCGATATTTTCAATGGCGTCGGCAAAAGCACAATCAGGTTTGGCGATGGTTTCAGCAAAAGGGTAGAGATTGACGACCACCATGTCGATTGGTTCGATGTTGTGCTCAGCCATTTTGGCGACATGTTCCGGCAGGTCGCGGCGGCCCAGGAGGCCGCCATGGATTTTCGGATGCAGGGTTTTGACTCGTCCGTCAAGCATCTCGGGAAAGCCGGTGTAGTCGGAAACTTCCATTACTTCCAGGCCACTGTCACGCAAAAGTTTGGCTGTGCCGCCGGTCGAAAGGATGCGTACCCCTAAAGCGATCAGTTGTCGTGAAAATTCAACAATCCCCTTTTTATCGGAGACGCTTATCAGAGCCTGTTTGATAGTAGCCATAAATTCTTTCCTTTATTAATATCGGTCGTGGGTTAGCTGAATAGTTACAACGAAAAAAGATGAAATACCCAACCCGCGCCAAAAATGCAATAAAAATTTGCTAGCGTCGTAAAAATTTCGATCTTCTGTGTGAGCGTAGCGAGGAAGCACTCTTGGGGTGTGACCCCGTTAGTGGGAGCGAAGCAAAATTCTCGGATTTTCAATGTAACTTAAGCGTCAACCATAACAAAGCCGAATATTTACTTTTTTAATTGCTTCATCTACTTGTTTTTTTTCCATTTTTGAGTTATTGGAAGGTGTTGGTTTTTTCGGTATTAACATCTTTAACTTAGGTTTTTATGTCATCTTCCTGTTTGCTCCTGACTGAGAGTGAAAAGTTGTCTTCGGATCTTGCCAAAGCTCTGCCGGCCGAGGTTGGTCTTCTAATCTCCCCACAGCTTGAGCCGGAGGCCTCTCTGCCGCAGGATATTGCTTTTGCTTTGGTTGATTGTCGAGAGGATGGCGAAGCTTCTTGGCAGAACTCTCTCGTGCTCTTGAAGGAGACCGTTTTAGAGGGTATGCCGGTGATTGCTATTTGTCGGCGTGAAGCGTTGTCTGCAGTGCGCCGGGCTCTTCAGAGTGGGGCTGATAACTATCTCTTTGCTCCTTTGCGCAAGGCTGAAACCAGCCGTGTGATTGAGCAGTGTTTGAGCGGAGCTCGCTCTTTAAGTGCATCCGGCAGAGCTTTGCCGACGGATGAAATTTTATTTGAAGAGGGTTTTTGTGGTTTTATCGGGGCCTCTGATCCCATGAAGGAGGTTTATCGGCAAATCCTAAAGGTTGCCGCTGCCGACAGTAGCGTGTTGCTGCGGGGTGAGAGTGGCACTGGGAAAGAGCTGGCGGCCAGGGCCCTGCATGATCTGGGGCGTCGTTGTCGGAATCCTTTTGTCCCGGTTAATTGTGGTGCCATCCCCCATGATCTCCTGGAATCAGAACTCTTTGGTTATGTCAAAGGGGCTTTTACCGGGGCTCATAGCGACCGTATCGGTCGGGTTGAGATGGCCGATGGCGGTACCGTTTTTCTCGATGAGATTGGTGATATGGAGCCTCTTCTTCAGGTTAAGATCCTGCGTCTTTTACAGGAGAAGACGATCGAACCTTTAGGTTGGCGCAAAGAGCCCAAGAAGATTGATATACGCATCATTTCGGCTACCAATCGTGATCTCGAAAAAGATATTGCCAGTGAACGGTTTCGTGAGGATCTCTATTATCGTCTCAATGTGGTTCCCATAACCCTGCCACCTTTACGGGAACGGCGTGGTGATGTCAGTGCTTTGGCGGAGTTTTTCCTTTCCCGTTTTAACACGGGTTTTGAGGCTGCCGAGCAGGTTTCGGGAATTTCTCCGGAAGCCTTATGGCTGCTCGAAAATTATCATTGGCCGGGCAATGTCAGGGAACTTGAAAATGTAATCGAGCGGGCCTCAGTCATGAAGCCAGAGGGCTGGATTATACCGCTCGATCTGCCGGAGAAAATTTTCTCACTTGAAACCGGTGATTCCGGTCGTGGTGAATCTTTGGCAACTGTAGCCGCAGTCACTCTGCCGGAGGCTGGGCTCTCTTTAAAATCGGAAGTGACCCGTCTCGAAAAAGAGTTGATTGCAAAAGCTTTAAAACGTACGCATGGAGTTAAAGAACAGGCCGCCCGCCTGTTGCAGATAAACCGGACAACCCTGATTGAGAAGATTCGCCGGAATCAGCTTGAGGAGAACCGCTCTTGAATAAACCGGCAATAATCAGCTTTTGGCGGGGTTTTCCCCGGTCCGGTTGGCTTTTAATGCTGGTTGTGGTCGGGTTAATGCTGGTCGGGGTGGAGGAGCCCTCTTCGGCAATTGAACGTAATCGTAAAAATCTCCTTAAAATACAGCTTAAAAGTGATAAAAAGAGATCCAAAACCCGGATCGTCATGCGTTTGAACCAAGGCGGTTACTATGAGACTGAAGAGGATCATGAAAACCGTAAATTGTTGATAAAACTGTTTAAGTTCCACAACTTCGGGGCCCAGCCGATCAAATTAGTTAACGACCCCCTGATTAAAGGGGTCAATATCAGCAAAAAAGAACAGTATCTAGAGATAGCTGTCTATTTAAAGATTGACAGTTATAATTTCAAGGTCTCTCTTTTTGAATCTCCGGCGATGTGCGTGGTTGATATCAGGGCCACGGAGCCGGTGGCGAAAGTTACCCCTCCCGTCAAAAAATCAGCAGCAGTGGTCTCTCCGGTTACCGAAGAGTCTGAAGTGCAGGAAAAACCTGCACCAAAAGATACGGACAAACCGGAAGTCAAAGTTCAAAAAACCATAAAGAGCAAAGCGAAACCTGAGCTTGAAGTCGTGCCTGAACCTAGTTTAGAACCCTTACCGACCGTAACCGAAGACGTTGCTGAGCCGCCAGCCGCCGTTTTGGCAGAGAAACCTGAAAGTGGACCGGTTCCCCCCCCCATCGGATCTGCGCTTGATCTGAAAAAAGAGTCGCCGTCGTCAGTGCCAGTTGAAATCCCGGTTGCCGAACCCGGGGCCGAACCCGAACCCATAGCCGCCGGTTCGAAAATTGATCCGCCACCCGGCCAGGAGTTGTTTAATCAGGCTTTAAAAGCTTATCAGGAGGAAGATTATGTTGCCGCTGAGGAGTTTTTCAGTCAATTGATCGACTCTTTTCCTGACTCTTTCCTTAACATCCCGGCCCAATTCAGGCGTTTTGATGCCAGGGCCCAAGCCGTTATTGTAGCCGGTGGCAATCGGGATCGCCTGGCTGGAGTGATTGATGAGTTCTTAAGTGCAGTACGGATTCACGAAGACCATTCCGAGGCTCCATGGGCCTTTTTGCAGGTGGCCCGTCTCTATGAAAAGATGGAATTTTTCTACGAGGCTGCCAGCGTCTATAAGGCCCTGTTGACACGATATCCTGAGAGTCCTTTTGCGGCGGCCGCCAACTTTGCTCTAGCCCGCCTCAATTTTTTCCTGAAACGTTACCAGAGTGCCTACGATGATTTTTCCAGCTTACTCGAACGCCAACCCGAAGGTGGGTTTTCGGTCTATGCTCACTACTACCGGGCCAACGCCCTGAGCTATCTGGGTAAAGCACGTCAAGCTTTGGATGAATACCGGGTTGGACTTGAAAAAGACCCCGATTTTTTACAACGTGATCCTCTCTCGCTCTATCTTCTCGGCAGCTCCTATCATCGCTTGCAGCGCTATCTTGAGGCCAAAGAGTATTTTCTGATGATGCGCAACCTCTTTCCGGAGAATAAAAATACCCCCCAGGCCCTGGCCAAGATTGGTGAGATCCTGGTTGTCGAAAAGAAACTGCCGGAAGCGATGCTCATGTTTACGACGGTCGTAAAAGAGTTTCCCGATAGTGAAGGTGATGTTGTCTCCCGCTTGAAAATGGCTATTCTGGGAGAGGATCATAAGCTTCGACGGAAACTGCAACAGATTAATGAAAATTATGCAGACTTTCTTGAGAGTGAAGCGGCTTATGGTTATCTGATTGAGCACCATCCCGAGAGTCCCTTTACCGATATCGCCCGGCTTGAGCTTGGTCAGCTCTATTTTCGCCAAGGTCAATATGAAAAAGCGCGTCAGGTGTTGGGGGTCATGCTGACCCGTCGGCTCGAGCCGGGACTAAGAGATGTCGCATTTACAACCTTGAAAAAAGCAATTTTTGCAGAGATTGAGGAGCGTTATAAAGAGTCGAATTACGAAACCATTGTCGCTTTACAGCATGAGTATGGTGATGATTTTCTCTCCCGTCCCAGCGCCATCTATCCTTTTTTGTGGGTCGGCGAGGCTCTGCATAAAGAGGGCTTTAAAAGCGGAGCCCTGGAGGTTTACCGGGAAGTCGCAAAACTCAAACCGACATTTAGGCAGAAATTGGTCATTAATTGGGGGGTCGGTGATCTTCTGATCGGGCTTGAAAGATTTGAAGAGGCTGAGAGTTTTCTTGCAACCCTTGATCTCAAGGCTTTGCCGACCGCCTGGCGAGCCCGGATGTTGCTGCTTAAAGTGCGTTTGCTTAAACGTCGGGGTCTGGTTCGTGAAGCCCTGGAGTTGCTGGACAAAGTTAAGATAGATGTGGCTGAGTCAGCGATTAAGGAACGGTTGAATATCGGGCTGTTAGAGGTTGATCTATTACTGCTCAAAAAAGAGGAAAGGTATGCTTTAAAAATTCTGCAGCAAACCGCTGTTTTGGCCTTTACGCATCCGCGAGAGATTGAGGTTGATCAACGTTTGCTCATGGGCTACCGGTTGGCTCGGATGTTGTACAAGGAAAAAAAATATGACGCGGCCAGTGCCTGGCTGACAAAACTGGTTCTGTTGGCTCCGGTTTCGGAACTGCCCGAATTATTCTACTGGCAGCTGCGTTGTCAGATCGGCCTTTCTCAAGAGGCGAAGATTGAAGCGCTCCTTAAGCGCTTAAAGCAGGATTATCGGGAGAGTCCCTGGACCGTTTCAGCCCAAACCGCGGTGCAAGATTTTAAATGGCAGCAGGAGAGTCGTTCATTAAAATAGTACTCTGGGACAGTGATGCGCAATTTACAAGCGCGCTCTCGCAACTTCTTGTGGAGGCCGGTTTGCGGGTGACGGCAACTGCGTTGCCAGCCGATATCGACCGAGTGTTGGGGGCGGAGGCTCCGGTAGCCCTCCTGATGGGAGATCTGGATGGTGATTTCCAGGGCGACAGTCTGCTGCTCTATCTACATCGAGCTTATCCCGAATTGGCGATTTTACCGGTTGTCGCCCGGCCTAAGGTTGACGGTGCCGTGACCGCTATTCGGGCCGGCGCCGTCGACTATCTGTTGAAAAAAAGTTTTTCACTGGAGGCTTTGGCTGCAAAAGTTGTCGGGATTGTTACCAGTCGGGCTCGTCTTCCTGAAAAAGAGGGTTCGGAGGAGATGCTCTTTCGGGATCCACGCATGGTCAGAATGATGCGTTTGGCAAAGAAGGCGGCCGCCTCCCGGGCAACGGTTCTGATTCAGGGTGAAAGTGGTACCGGGAAAGAGCTTCTGGCCCGTTTTCTCCAGCGTCACAGTCCCCGGGCGGCGAAACCTTTTGTCGCCATTAATTGTGCGGCCCTGCCCGAAAATCTTCTCGAAAGCGAACTCTTTGGCTTTGAAAAGGGGGCTTTTACCGGGGCTCTGCAGCGGCGGATCGGAAAGTTTGAGCAGGCTGATGGTGGTACCCTGCTGCTTGATGAGCTTGGTGAGATGGCATATTCCCTACAGAGTAAACTCTTGCGGGTGATCCAGGAGGGTGAGGTCGACCGGCTTGGTGGGCGCCAGCCGGTACCTGTTGATGTGCGGATTATTGCGACTACCAACCGGGATCTGGAAAAAGAGGTTGAGGCGGGTAATTTTCGTCAAGATCTCTATTTTCGTCTCAATGTCATTCCCTTAACCATTCCTCCCTTGCGTGATCGTCCTCAGGATATAGAACTTTTACTGGAGCGCTTCATTACGCAATACTGCCAACTCAATAACCGTCGTTTTCAGGGCTTATCAGAGCCGTCGCGGCGTTTTCTCTTTAACCATAATTATCCCGGCAACGTCCGTGAACTTGAGAATATGGTTGAACGGGCGGTTGTTTTGGCCGACGGTCCGCGCCTCGAACTGGAAGATTTTTTTATCGATCCTGAAAAAATGCCGGATCCCGAGAAATTGCCACCGCTTCCCCTTGAACCATCTTCAGGCCTTATCGGAGTAACGGCACCCGCTTCCGACCCGCTTGGAAGTCTCCCTCTCCCGGCCGGTACCACCCTGGCGGAGGTTGAGCGCTATATGATTTACAAAACCTTGCGTGAGGTTGACTCAAATCGCACGCATGCAGCAGCCCAGCTTGGTATCAGTATCAGAACCTTAAGAAATAAGTTAAAGGAGTACCGGGAGAAATATGGCGATTCGAGGGAAAATCAGTAAATTATTAAGAGAAAAAAATCATGTTGTTGAGATTTAAATATTATATTATTGCAACGCTGAGTCTGATCGTCGTAATTTCTTCACAATCAGCGGTTCTGGCTACGCCCCGAGAGGTTGTCAAATGGTCGAAGCTCGGTGCCCATCTGGTTGAAAAATCAGTAGTTATAGAATCAATGCCGGTGATTGATTGTCCGGACGGCATTGATAGTGAATCAGCTGAACATCTGGTATGTCAGGTGATTGAGAATACCTTCTACAAATGGAAAGAGTACGAGTTCTTTAATGCTGCGGGCGAGACCCGGTTGGCTATTGAGATGATTAAGCCTGAGCCCGGTTTGTTGACGGCGGTGGAGGCTCAGGTTCTGTTGAATGGTTCAAAATTGTGGGAACGTCAACCGCTGGAATCACCAGACAGTCTTGTGGTCTGTCCGTGTCCTCTTGATCATCCAAAGACAAAGAATCCAGTTTGTAAAACTCCACAGATTTACCGAGAAGTAACGCCGTTGGAGGTATCCGTCAGCAACGTTGACGATACTACTATCGGTGTGGTTCCTCGTTCCGCCGGCGTCATGGAATTCGATGATGAATCGGTAATGCGTGAGTCAATTCATGATAATGATGACCGGTTGCGAGTTACGAATACTACAAGCTATCCCTGGAATACCATTTGCTATCTTAGCTTTGACATGAATCGTGATAACTATAGGGGGTCAGGCACACTGATCTCTCCGCTTTGTGTGTTGACTTGTGGACATAACGTATGGGATCAGGATCTAGGTGTATGGTCTAGAGATGTTAAGGTTACCGCAGGCCAGTATCAGTACTCTGAAGGGGAACCTATCGATAAACCTTATGGAACGGTTAGTTATTCTTCAGTTGACACCAGTAGAGGTTACGTAAATGGTTCAGGGACAGGTGAATACGATTATGGGGTGGTCAAACTTCAGGAGAGTTTTACCGGGATATCTACTTTTATACCGTTAGTATATGATGCTTCTCCAACCATTGTCCATGTTGTCGGTTATCCGGGAGCGGTCAAGGATGAATATAATAGTTACGGTATGTGGTATGATTATGGCCAGGTTATTGGCTACGAAGGTGACAATAATCGTATCATGTTGCATGTCGTGGATACCTCTCCCGGCCAGAGCGGTTCGCCGGTCTGGACATACGATTCTGTTACTGAGAGTTATCGTTTGGTGGCTATCCACATCTTTGGCGACAGACGGGAAAATGGGGCATGCCGTTTGGTCTCTGCCAATGAGCCTGATATCTCTGGGTGGATGATGGATTCTGTTTCCTATACTCATTTTGCTTATATTCCCTATTTTTCCAAAGATAGTAGCTCCGGTTGTTGGATCGGACTGGCTTTTACTAATCGGAACAAAGCCGAAAATTCATTTGAAGTCAATTATTATGGTAACTCGGGAAGTCATCTGGGTAGTGAGACCGGAACAATTGCTGCTAATGGGCAGGTCGCTTTTGTTCCGGATACGGCAGATGTAACTGAAGGGTGGCTTAAGATCTCTTCTACGGCCCCTCTCAACGGTTTGGCTATGATCGGAGAATCAGCTCCATCGACAATGTTTGATATTGATCTGAAAACTTCATTGCATCGAAAATTTTTATTTACCTACCTGGCCGCTGATCAAAACTGGCGTTCTATTGTTCTGCTCTGTAACCCTAACAGTAGTGTTGCAAATATTACCTGTAAATATTATAACGGTGATGGGCTTCTGATTGATCAGATACCATCAACAATACCTTCCAACGGAAGTGTACAGCACGATCTCTACACTCTTTTTCAACGGGAGTTGGAAGGTTCTATGGTGATTGAATCAAGCCGGCCGGTAACGGCTTTTCTTCTTTATGAAAACAAATTTACAACCTGGAAAGCCGGACTGAGTGCGGTTCCCTTGGATTAATTTATGGGTCTCCCG
>DAOVTG010000201.1 GCA_030633185.1 Deltaproteobacteria bacterium | reverse complement strand
TTAACGAGATTACCGGTGAACATGATCCGGTGGTCAAAATCATTGATTTCGCCAATCCGGAAAACAACCAATTTCACGCCATTAACCAGTTTCGTATCGATACACCGGGTTGCGTCAAGCAGTTTATCATCCCGGATATTGTTCTCTTTGTCAACGGTATCCCTCTGGCCGTGGTGGAGTGTAAAAAGGGTGGCCCGACCTGCGCCAATCCTATGAATGAAGCCTTTGAACAGTTGCGGCGCTATATGAATCAGCGTAAAGCAACTTTACAGCAGGGCTTTAAAGAGGGTGAACAGCGTTTATTTCATACTTCACTGTTGTTGATTCGTACCTGCGGTCTCAAAGCCGACTTCGGCACGATTACTTCCGGTATCGAGCACTTCTTTTCCTGGAAAACCCAGTGGCCGAATGAAGAATCCACGGCTGACGGCATGAATCAGCAAGAGCAACTTATTGCCGGGATGCTGAACCGATGGAACCTGCTGAAAATTCTCCGGACGGCATCGGTATTCATGGATACCGACGGCGGCCCTCGAATTAAAGTGGTTTGTCGTTATCAGCAATTTCGGGCGGCGGGCAAAATATGTGAACGGTTGCGGGGCCGTGGAACTTCAGCCCAAAAGAGTGGCGTGGTCTGGCATACTCAGGGGTCGGGAAAATCGCTGACCATGGTTTTTGTCGCGCGGATGATGCGAACCTCGAATGAATTGAACGATTTTAAGATAGTTTTGGTCAATGATCGGATTGATCTGGAAGACCAACTCAGTAAAACTGCGACCCTGATCGGCGGCCGGGTTAATATTATCGAAAACACAAAAGACCTGCGTCAACAACTCGCTCCCGACAGCTCAGATATCAATATGGTGATGATCCATAAATTTCAGCAGCGCGAGACTGGTTTAAGTCTGAAAGTTGCCGAAGCCTTAGGCACCTATCAGGCCATGCCAGCGGGTAAGACTTTTGGCGTTGTCAATGATTCCGAGCGTATTATTTTAATGATTGATGAAGCTCATCGGACTCAAGGGTCGGATCTCGGTGATAATATCTTTGAAGCCTTTCCCAATGCGGTGCGGATCGCCTTTACCGGAACGCCCTTGATAACCGAACGCCACGGCGAAAAGAAAACTCATAAACGTTTTGGTCAATATATTGATACCTATCGCTTGATGGATGCGGTATCCGATGGTGCGACGTTACAGATTCTTTATGAAGGGAAAACTGCCGATGCCGCCCTTAATGATAAGCACGGTTTTGAAACCTCTTTTGAAGATCTGTTCAAGGATCGCAGTGAAGAAGAGTTGCTCTCCATAAAGAAAAAATATGGTGCTACCGGTGATATTCTGGAAGCGGAACAGCGGATTGCGGCGATTGCCGTGGATCTGGTGGATCACTACATCAGCCATATTTTGCCTAACGGTTTTAAGGCCCAGGTGGTTTGCCATTCCAAATTGGCGGCCTGGCGCTATCAAAAAGCGATTCAAGAGGCTTTGCAGAAACATTTGGCATTGGCTAAGGCCAAAGCGCTTCCTGATTTAGAGCTGATCAAAAAAATTGCCTTTTTGAAAGCCGTGGTTGTGGTTTCGGGTGATGGCACCAATGAGGCGGCCTATCTTACTAAAACGCGGAGAGAGGCCAAAGAGTGGAATGCGGTTGATAATTTCTGCCGACCATTTGATCTGAACGATCCGGATAAGGAGTACACCGGTATCGCCTTTTTAATCGTTTGCGATATGCTGCTTACCGGTTTTGATGCGCCGATTGAGCAGGTCATGTATATCGATAAAAAAATTCGGGAGCATACCCTGCTCCAGGCGATAGCTCGCACCAATCGAGTCAAAGCCGGTAAAAAACGGGGCTATGTGGTGGACTATATCGGTCTGGCCAACCATCTTACCGAAGCTTTGACGCTCTATGCGGCCAGCGATGAGCAGGAAGAGCTGGCCCAAGGGCTGAAAAGTATTACCTCTGAGATGCCGGTTTTGGAAGAGCGTTACCAGCGTCTGTTGCAACTGTTTTCTGAGAATTCTGTGAAAAAAGTCAGGTTGGTGGCGGATTTTGTTCAGGGTAAACTGCCGGATGTAGAGGCTGATGCCGCAGTTGTCCATGAAGCTGTTTGTTTGTTAAAAGATGAAAAAATCAGGGCCGACTTTGATGTCTACTTGAAAAAGTTTTTGTTGAGTATGGATATTATTCTGCCCCACCAGGCTGCACATCCTTACCGGGTACCGGCAAAACGATTTGGTTACATTTTACGGGTCGCCAAGGAGCGTTATAAAGATACCAGTTTAGATTTAGGCGATGCCGGTCAAAAGGTAAAAGACCTGATCAACACCCATTTGATTAGTTTAGGCATCAATCCCAAGGTGCCGCCGGTGGAACTCTTGGCCGATGATTTTATCGAACATCTGCATCAGCACGCAGCCGGTAACCTTGAGGCCAAAGCCAGTGAGATGGAACATGCCATCCGTAAACATTGCACGGTGCATCATGATGAAGATCCGGCTTTTTATAAGAGTTTATCTGAAAAGGTAGAGAATTTGATCGACAAGTATCAGGATCAATGGGATCTGCTGGCCGATGAATTGGAAAAACTGCGAACTGAGGCGCTAGCGGGCCGCAGAACCGGCGAAGATGGGATGAGTAAGGAAGCCACCACTTTTTATGCGCATATTGCCCAAGTCTTTGCCGATGGCAAAATCCCCAGTGCTGCCAAGGCCAAAATGAAGATTTTGATGGAGGCGATTGTTGATGTTTTGCAAGAGAGTATTGGCAGTATTGATTTCTGGACCAATGCCGACAAACAGAAGAAAACCCGCAGCCGGATTAAAACCGCTTTGTTGCTGACCGGTATTAATGAACTCAAACAAAACCGAGAGCGGGTAGCGGTAGAAATAATGAAGTTGGCTAAGAATCGCCATGATGAATTACTAAAGGGTCGTACAAAGTGAATGCCCGACGCATAAGAGATATTGATTACCAACTGTTGCCCGGCACAGATCGCAAAACGACGGATATCGTCATTGAGCGTAATGGTATTATTGCCGTGCGCCCACCCCGAGGTTTAAGTCCCGAACAGGTGGACGCTGTAGTTGAAAGCAAGCGCTTGTGGATATATAAGAATTTGGCCGAATGGCGTGATTTGAACGTCACGGCAGTGGTGCGAGAATGGGTCAATGGTGAAACATTTATCTATTTAGGGAGATCTTATCGTTTGGCGCTGGTTGCTGACCAGAATGTTGATTTGAAACTGAAAGAGGGTCGTTTTTGTTTGAAACGATCACTGATTGAGCAAGGTGGTGAAGGTGCGGCAAGGCGGGCTTTTGAAGTGTTTTATTCAGCCAAAGGTGAAAAACGTATAAGTCAACGGGTTGCGGATTTTGCCCTGAAGGTTGGGGTCGTCCCATCAGGGACGGCGGTTAAAGGTCTGGGCTACCGCTGGGCTAGCTGCACTAAGGGTAATACACTGGTTTTTCATTGGAAGTGCATGATGGCTCCGCCAAAAATTATCGATTACATGGTAGTTCATGAGTTATGCCACCTGCACCAGCGAGACCATTCAGATGCTTTTTGGAATGAAGTAGATAAGGTGATGCCCGATTATAGCGAGCGTAAGTTGTGGTTAAGAAGGCATGGTGCGGGGTTGGATTTGTAAATGCAGCAGAAAAAATTACCACGAGTACTGATTGAAACCCTGGGTTGCAAGGTGAATTTCTATGAGAGTCAGGGGCTGGCTGCGGAGTTTCGTCGGCGGGGTTGGCAGGTGGTTAAAAAGGGGCCGCTTGAAGCGGTGGTTATTAATAGTTGTGCGGTGACGGCGGAAGCCGGGCGGCAGAGTTTGCAGGCGGCGAGACGGGCGCTTAAACGTTATCCCGAGGCTCAGGTAGTTTTGGCCGGTTGTGCCGTGGTGGCTGAGCCGCAAAAGGTTGCGGAAGTTGAAAAACTCGGCGCTTTTTTCGGCAATGTCGGAAAAAAAGATTTAGTCTCCAGGTTGACCTGGCAGCTCGAAAAACCGGCTCCTGAGCGGCCGGAACCGGTTGGAATTGCGGGGGAGCTTGAGATTGGGCTTTTGCGGGCTGATTTAGAGCGCGGCCGAAGCCGGGCCGTGGTCAAAATCCAGGATGGTTGTAACTCTTTTTGTCGCTATTGCATTATTCCTTATCTGCGGGGTCGTTGTCGGAGTCTGCCGCCTGAAAAAGTGTTGGCTGAATGCCGCGAATTGGTCGCTGCCGGTTTTCGAGAAGTGGTTTTGACCGGTATTCATATCGGCCGTTACGGGGAGGATGTTGCGGCCGGTTTTAGCCTGACCTCTCTCCTCTTGCAGTTGGTTGACAAATTTCCAGGTCTGCGTTTGCGGCTCGGATCCTTGCAACCCCATGAAATAACCCCGGAGATAATGACTCTGCTGCTTGATCCTCAAGCTCCGGTTTGTGAACACCTGCATCTCTCATTGCAGTCGGCCAGTGATCGGGTTTTGGGGGCTATGGGACGGCCCTATCGTCGGGCTGATATTGAAAAAATATTTGCCTTGCTCGCCGCAGGCAGTGGTCGGCTGAATATCGGAACTGATTTGATTGTTGGTTTTCCGGCTGAAAATGAAGCAGCTTTTGCGGAAACCGAGGCTCTGGTTGAAACGGTGGAGCTTGGATATCTTCATGTTTTCCCTTATTCTCCGCGCCGGGGTACGGTGGCGGCTTCTTGGCCGGATCGGGTTTCGGCAGCCGAGAAAAAGGCGCGGGCTAAAAAGCTCGGGGCTTTGGGCCGTCACAAGAAAGATGTTTTTTCGAGGAAAAATCTCGGAAATAATC
>DAOVTG010000284.1 GCA_030633185.1 Deltaproteobacteria bacterium | reverse complement strand
CCAGGAGACATAAGCTCGACTAGGGCGCCAGCAACGCCTGAGCGCATGGCTGAAATTTTTAATATTGTAACGTTTTACGACCAAGCCCACGCCTTCAAGATCGAGTTTGACCACAGTGGAGCTGTTACCGGCTTTGAGAGTTTCACCCTCGGCCATAACCTCATCAGGCCGGGCCCATAGATTGTCAAAAGACGAGCCTTGATAATGTCGATCTAAAAGACGAAACCAACGGTTTTCATTTTGCGCGGCAAAAGAGGTACAGCTACGTAGGGATTTGGTGACATATTTGTCGGCCTTTTTCCTGAGATGAGCTTGCACCAGAGATTTAAGTTGTTTGATATCACCAGACTCTACCAACCAGCCCCGATTTTGACAATAGTTTTGCCAGAGAAAATCAAGCTCCTGATTTATGCCCGGATAAGACTCGGCTAAAAACAGGGCGATATTGGCGAGACTTTTTTCCCGATTAAGCTCCACTCCTTGATTTGAACTGTCAACCGCATCACCATCAATGGTAAAAACCTGCTCATCGTTGAAAAGAAAATTACTCCAGTGAATGTCACTCTGCAGGAGACCGGAGTGATGATGGGCGGCAATCGCTTTGATCACAGTTTTAAGCAGTTCCCGCCGCACCCGGACTTCCGGATGGGCAAACCAGAGATCGACCAGGGTTGACGCTGGATGGAGCTCGGTAAAAATGATAATCGGCAAAGAGCCCGAGAAGAGACGATCGGCAAAAAGCAGCTCCGGAGTGGCAATGCCAGCATCCTTAAGGGCCTTAACCCCATTAAGTTCCCGCTGCCAGTGCCGTCCGGCTTTGCGGGAATCAAGAAAGAGTTTCACAACCACCGGATGCTCATCCCAAAGGGCCGCACAAACCATCCGTTTCCCAGGGATTAGACGCAAAAGACGTTGACAAACAAGAGTCGTCACGGCATCCTCTTTTTCCGCTGGCAAAGAGAGGGAAAAGGGTAATTTTAGATCATATTGGGCCGCGCGCAAAGAATCGACAGCAGCCGACCAACCATTATCAATCATAATCGTATATACTACTATTAAGCTGAACAAATTGGCAACAAAAAACGCTTGTAAGTGCTTTCCCACTTTTTTTCTTTACACGATTATGCCACTGCAATATAGTATCCATATGGAATCCTATAAAAAACAACTACTCGACCTCCGGGATGAACTTCTTGCCAGTCAAAAAGCTGGCCAAGAAAGAACAAAAACGGTTGAGCTTGACCAAACCAGTGTCGGCCGCCTCTCCCGTATGGAGGCGATCCAAGCCCAAGCCGTAGCCCTTGAAAGCCGAAGACGCCAACAACTTAAACTGCAACAGATAAAAGCCGCCCTGCAAAGAATCGAAACCGGCGATTTTGGCATCTGTCCACGTTGCCAAGAAGATATCGACAGCCGACGTCTTGATTTTGACCCGACCGCACCATTGTGTATCGCTTGCGCTCAGGCACTGGAAACATAAGCGACCGACAAGGGAATATAAGGAGAAATTACCATGAAAGAGTTACTAATTCAAGCTGAACGCTGTCTCGGCTGTCGCAGCTGTGAACTGGCCTGCGCGGTTGAACACTCAGCCGCCAAAAATCTGCTCTCAAGCATCAATGAGGAACCCCGGCCCCAATACCGGGTTCATGTTACCAGTGACGGCAAAAGTTCTCTGCCTCTCCAGTGCCGCAACTGTGAGGATGCACCGTGTCTGACCGCTTGTTTAACCGGAGCCCTGCACTTAGGATGCCAGAGGGGGTTGTTTTATGCAACAGTGATCTCTGCATCGGTTGCTGGATGTGTCTAATGGTCTGCCCTTTCGGCATTATCAGCCAAAACAATCATCAACGACGCATCGTCAAATGCGACCGCTGCCCGGAGCGCGAAATCCCGGCCTGCGTCACGGCCTGCCCGACGGCAGCCCTTGTCTATCGCGAAGTCAACCAAGAGAGTATGGAAAAACGCCAATCAGTTCTGGCTCAATTGCAGTCCTCGACCACACAAAGCTAATAATCAATATTTTCAAGAAGGCGAATAGATGCTTTTAGACAATGAAAATGAAAACCTGAAAGTCCATGAGTGGATCTCAAAATATACGGAAGCAGGCAAGCTTGACATAGTTACCGGCTATTTTACGATTGGTGCTCTTGCTTTTCTGTCACATCAAGTTAATGATAAGATAACGAAATTCAAATTCATTCTTGGTGACATAGTTAATTACGATGTAGACACCAACAGAGCCCTCGACTTATTGAATGAAAATATCACGATAGAAGCATCGTTCAAATTAAATAACCTGGCCAGAGAAGCCGTAAATTTTCTCCGTCAGGAGAAAGTTGAAGTAAAAACCCTGGAACCAAACTTTTGCCACGCCAAAGCCTATCTCTTTACACCTAAGAAAAAAGACGATCGGGAAAACT
>DAOVTG010000042.1 GCA_030633185.1 Deltaproteobacteria bacterium | reverse complement strand
AAATAGTGAAAAGCGGAAAGAATAAATATGGATTTGGAAAAAGCTCTTGCCGAGTATGATTTTATCTTGACCGAGGCGGCGGTAATCGAGACCCTAAAGCGGGAGGCAGAGATCGCTTTGCATCCCGAGTTGGTTAACGCTTTGCTCATCTACGACGAGATCGGACGCCGGTCGATTGCCAAATTAATTAATAATTTTATTGCTTTGGCGCGTGATATTGATGTGCCGATTACGATAACGACGCCAACTTGGCGGGCCAATCGTGAACGCTTGGCGGCGGTCGGCGAAGTCCGGGACGTGAATGCTGATGCCGTGGCTTTTATCAACGAGATCAAAGCGTCATGGGAGACTTGGCGGGATAAAATTATTGTCGGCGGCCTGATGAGTTGTAAGAATGATTGTTATTTACCCGAAGAGGGTTTGAGCAGTGTTGAAGCGGAAGTTTTTCACGCTTGGCAGAGTCATCGTTTGAGTGCGGCCGGGGTCGATTTTTTGGTGGCCCAGACGTTGCCGGCTCTGCCCGAAGCGGTGGGACTGGCCCGGGCTATGGCCGCTACCTCGACGCCGTATGTTATCAGTTTCGTAATTAATCGTGAAGGACGGCTGCTTGATGGTCACAGCCTGGCGGAGGCGATAGCGGCTATCGATACGGATCTTGAAAAACCGCCGCTCGGTTACATGGTTAATTGCGCTTACCCCTCATTTCTCAAGGCCGAACGGGAACCGGATGCGGTTCTTTCTCGTCTGATCGGTTTTCAGGCCAACGCTTCTTCGCTTGATCATGATCAGTTGGACGAAGCCGACAAACTGCAAGCTGATGAGGTTGCTGATTGGGGCCAGCGCATGGTTGCTCTCAACCGTAATTTTGGTCTCTCTATTCTTGGCGGTTGTTGCGGTACCGGGGTTGAGCATTTGAATTATCTGATAAATGCCTGTTTACAACCTTAATCAGCGGCCGGTTTTTCCGCCGGCTCATCTTGCCGATTCTGAGAACGGTCTGCTTGCGATCGGTGGCGATCTCTCGCAAGAGCGCCTCGTGCGGGCCTATGCCAAAGGGATTTTCCCTTGGTATTCTCCCGGAGATCCTCTCCTCTGGTGGTCGCCCGATCCCCGTGCGATTCTTATTCTTGATGAATTTCATCTTTCGCAACGCAACCGCCGTTACCTGAAAAAGGCCAACTTTATCACGCGCCGGGATTCAGCTTTTGCGGCGGTGGTTAAAAAATGTGCAAATACTCCGCGCCGTCATGAAACCGGGACCTGGATAACCACGGAGATGGCGGCGGCCTACCTCGATCTTCATCAGGCCGGTCTGGCCCACTCTTTTGAAACCTGGCAGGATGGCAACTTGGTCGGCGGTCTTTACGGGGTCTCACTAGGGCGCTGTTTTTTTGGCGAATCGATGTTTTCGTTGGTGGACCACGCCTCCAAGGCGGCGCTGGTCGATCTCGTCGCTTTTGCCCGGCGCTGCAATTTTCATTTTATCGACAATCAGTTTTTAACCCCGCATCTCAAACAGTTTGGCGTGTGCGAGATCAGTCGCCGGGAATATCTCAAACGCTTAGAGAGAGCCTTGCATAAGCCGACGTTGAAAAAGAGCTGGTATGATCTTTAGGGTTTGTGTTTGTTTGTAAATAATCGTATTATTCGTGTGTCTAATGAGTCAGGCTCTATTTGGGTTCCATCTTCAAACTGTCGGGATTGGGGTCATTGCTGGTACGAGGTGCGTCAGCACCCCAGCTTTGACCCCTTTTATGTGGGCGAAGCAAAATTCGTCGTCTTTATATATATGAGATAAAACAAGGAGATTATATGGCACAGAAACCGGCAAATCTTATTTATGGTCTGGATGATCGGCCGCCGTTGGTGATTACTTTTTTTCTGGCGATGCAGCATATCAGTGTGATTGCGATCGCTTTTCTTTTTCCGATTGTTATCGTCAGGGAGATTGGCGGCAGCATGCACGATGCCGAGCGTTTTGTCTCGGCTTCAATGCTGGCCGGCGGGATTGGCGTAATTATTCAGTCACTCAGAAAAGGACCGGCCGGTTCAGGATTTCTCTGCCCTGAGGTTTGTGGTCCTTCATATCTGGCGGCCTCAATGCTGGCTGCCAAGACCGGCGGCCTCTCTTTAGTCTTTGGCATGACTCTGGTTGTTTCTCTGTTTGAGGGTCTACTCTCAAAAGTTATGCGTCATTTAAGGGTGTTGTTTCCCGCCGAGGTAACCGGTATGATTGTTATGATGGTCGGGTTGACCGTCATAGAGGTGGCCTGTAAAAACTTTTTTGGCATGGGTGGGGTTGAAACCAGCATCTCTCTGCCCGCTTTTTTTACCGGCCTTCTGACTCTGGCGACGATGATCGGGCTCAATATTTGGGGTAAAGGTAAAGCCAAACTTTTCTGTGCCCTCATCGGCATGATGGTTGGTTATGTTTTGGCCGCCTTTTTCGGAATCATTGACTTCTCGAAACTCGGTGCTGAGTTTGCGGTGCCACTTTTTGCCACGCCTTTTGCCGGTCATCCTGGATGGTCTTTTGATGTTGCTCTGATTGCTCCCTTTTTGGTGGCGGTTCTCTGCTCAACTTTAAAGACGGTCGGCGACCTTACCACCTGTCAGCGGATCAATGACACTAGGTGGAAGAGGCCGGATATGGACAATGTAAGCCGGGGTATTTTGGCTGACGGTGTTGGAGTTTTTGTCGCTGGTATAGTCGGTGGTTTCGGTCAGTCTACATCCTCCAGCAATGTTGGTCTTTCTATCGGCACCGGGGCGACCAGCCGGGTTATCGCCAAGTGGATTGGTGTAATTTTGATAATTCTTTCATTTTTCCCCAGAGCCTCGGTTGTTTTTGCGATTATGCCTCAACCGGTGTTGGGAGCGACCCTGCTTTTTGCTTTGAGTTTTATGGTTGTGGCCGGTATTCAGATTATCATGTCCCGAATGATAGACGGCCGTAAGACTTTTGTCGTCGGGCTTTCAATTATTTTTGGCTTGAGTGTTGAAATTGTGCCGGGAATCTACAGTCAAGCTCCGGCGTGGCTGGCGCCGGTGGTAAGCTCGTCGCTGGCGGCGGCAACGATTATGGCACTTATTCTCAACCTGCTGTTTCGCATCGGCATTGCTCAGAGTGCTACCTTGAAGCTTGAACCTGGAACCAGCTTTGCCGATGCTGTGTTCAATTTTATGGAACAGCAAGGCGGTCTCTGGGGAGCGCGTCACGAGGTGATCCATAAAGCGGCGTCCGCCATGAGTGAATCGATGGAGGCGGTTATTGCCTTAAATGGCATTGAGACGCCGGTGGAGATGACGGCTCGTTTTGATGAATTTAACCTTGATATTGCGGTAAACTATCAGGGGGTTCCTTTGGTTCGCGCCCAAGCTCTCCCCTCGATTGAAGATATAGTGGATGAAAAAAAATGTGCCGAGATGTCGATGTTTATGGTGCAGAAATATAGTGATCGCTGTGTGATTGAGGAGAAGGGCGGCAGTAATATTCTGAAACTACACTTCGCTCATTAACCGATCCCTCCGTTATATATTTTCCTTGAACCGGAACCAAAATGCTACTCTATCTCTGGTTAGTTATTGTCATTATTTGTGATTTATTCAGATTTTTTAAGATTTATTATGATTTTAAACTTGCATATTTTTGCCGGTAAACGTATAAGTTCCGCGATGCAATTAACGTTGACAAGTGCAAAAGTAAAGTATTCTATGAGGATGAAGTCGGAACTTTTACTTAGCCATCCCGGTTTTTTTATGCCACTCGATTTTATAATACGAAAGGAGATATAAAATAAAAATGAATCAAATTCGGATTTCGCCCCTTTTTTTTGGTATGTTAATACTGTCTGCTCTTATCTGGTCAAGCCCGACTACGGCCCAATCCCGAACCCCAGTGATAATCTTTCATGCCGGTAGTCTGACTGTGCCGTTGGCGGTTATGGAGAAGGCCTTTGAGGCGTTGCATCCCGACATTGATATTCTGCGTGAGGTCGGTGGCAGTCGTAAATGTGCGCGTAAGATTTCCGATCTGCATAAGCCTTGTGATATTATGGCTTCGGCCGATTTTTCGGTGATCGACCGGATGCTGATACCTGATTATGCCTCCTGGAATGTTCGTTTTGCGACGAATCAGATGGTTCTCTGCTACACCGATAGCAGTGCTTTTGCCAAAGAGGTTGCCCCCGAAATCTGGGTCGATATACTCGGCCGCAAGGGGGTGGTCTGGGGGCACTCCGACCCCAATATCGATCCTTGTGGTTATCGCGCATTGATGGTGCTTCAGCTAGCCGAAAAAGCTTTTCATCAGCCGGGACTTTACGACCGTTTGTTGGCCAATCGACCGCTGGCCAATATCCGGCCCAAAGCGGTTGAACTGGTGGCTATGCTTGAAAGCGGGGTGATGGATTATGCCTGGGAGTATCGTTCGGTTGCGGTTCAGCATAAGCTTAAATTTTTGACTCTGCCGCAAGAGATCAATCTCAGCAGCTATGCTCAGGAATCTTTCTATAAACAGGCCCGAGTTGCGGTCAGCGGTAAAAAACCAGGCGAAAAAATTGAGTTGAAAGGTAAGTCGATTACCTACGGTGTGACACTGCTTGATAAGGCCCCGAATCGGGAGGCGGCAATCATGTTTCTCGACTATATGCTGGATCCGGAAGGCGGTTTGAAAATTCTTGAAGAGCAGGGCCAACCGCCGATTATCCCGGCCCGCGTGGTCGATCAGGAAGTTGTGACAAAATTGCCGACCATTCTCAAAGAACGGGTTGTAGTTGATTGAACTGAGCCATCAAGGTTGATGCATGCGTAAGGAAGCTTTTCTCTGGATGGTCATGGGCAGCAGTGTTCTGGTTCTGGCCTTTATCACGGTTCCCTTGTTGCGGATGATCTCGGCTCCCTCGTTGGCATCACTGTGGGAGACGATTCGCGATCCTGAAGTCTATGGCTCGATTTGGCTCAGTCTCTACACAGGGATTAGTGCGGCTTTTATCTGTTTTGTTTTCGGTACACCTCTGGCCTATCTTTTGGCCCGCAGTGAATTTCGTGGCAAAAAACTGGTCGAGGCGATTGTCGATCTGCCGATTGTGATTCCGCATCCGGTGGTCGGTATTGCTCTTCTCGGTCTGGTCGGAAAAAATTTCTGGCTGGGCCGAGTCATGCAGGAGTTGGGCTGGCGTATTGTCGGTAGTCCGGCCGGGATTATCATGGTTATGACGTTTGTTGGTCTGCCTTTTTACCTGCAGGCGGCCAAGGAAGGCTTTGCCTCGGTTCCCCCGCGTCTCGAACATGTCTCCCGCAGTCTCGGGGCTTCGATGTTTGCCACTTTTATCAACGTTACTTTTCCTCTAGCCTGGCGCTCGATCTTAAGCGGGATCATCATGTGTTGTGCCCGGGCGATCAGCGAGTTCGGCGCGGTGGTGATTATCGCCTACCACCCGATGATCGCTCCGGTACTGATGTTTGAGCGTTTTCAGTCGTTCGGTCTGCGTTATTCGCAGCCGGTTGCGGTCTGGTTGATTGTCGTTTGTCTCTTGCTTTTCCTCTCATTGCGCCTGGTCGGCAGCGGTGCGAAAAAGTTTAAGAATGGGAGTCAGGCGTGAGCATCAGGATAGATAATCTTGCGGTCGATCTCGGCTCATTTCATCTGCGAGATATCAATCTGACCCTGGAATCCGGTGATTTTTTTGCCCTGATGGGGCCTACCGGAGCCGGAAAGAGCGTGCTGTTAGAAGCTTTGGTTGGTTTAGTGCCGATTGTCGGGGGAGATATTTTCATCAATGATCGCAAGATCACCAACTTAGCTCCGGAGAAGCGGGGCATCAGTATTGTTTATCAGGATTACGCCCTTTTTCCGCATTTGACGGTGCTTGATAATATTCGTTACGGTCTCCGTTTTCAGCCCCATAAAAGGAGTTTCGCGCCGATTGATGAGCTCGTTGAGCGCTTAAACTTAAACCATCTTTTGCAGCGTTATCCAGAGACCCTAAGCGGAGGTGAACAGCAGCGCGTCGCCTTGGCCCGGGCTCTGGCCGTTAGTCCCGACATTCTTTTGCTCGACGAACCCCTCTCGGCACTTGATCCCAATTTTCGTCAGGATTTAAGGGCTCACCTGAAAACCTTACATCAGGCGAGCGGTGCTACCTTTATGATGGTAACCCACGATTTTTCCGAAGCTCTTTCACTGGCCCAACGGGCCGCAGTCATGAACCGGGGAGTGCTTGAACAGGTAGGAAGCATTGAAGAGATTTTTTGTCGACCGACTTCAACCATGGTCGCTGATTTTGTCGGCATGAAAAACCTTTTCAAAGTTGAATTTTCGGGGGTCACCGCCCGAGCCGGCGGTGTCGAGATCAAGGTTGGACGAGAGGCTGACGGGACGCATGGTTATATCGCTATTCGTCCGGAAGATCTGATTTTGAGCAAAGAACCTCTGGTTTCCAGTCTCCAGAACTCCTTTGCCGGAAAGGTCATCGCCATCCGCAGCCACGGTTTTTTCTACGAGATCGATTTTGCTGTAAATTCCCTCATCTTTACAGCAGTCATCACCAGTCACGCCTTCTTTGACCTCGAACCGGTAGTCGATACAGGCTTCTTTCTCTCCTTTAAAGCCACCGCCGTTCATTTGTTGTAGAGCCCTAAAGTGTTAAAATTCCAATAACAAAGGGGCTGTAACCGATTTCTTGATTACAGCCCCTTTGTTATTTAAAATGGTAAAAATTGTTAGAGAAATTCTCAAAATGGGTGGATTGGTCCGCTTGGTAATAGTGGGTCAGCACTTATGCCGGCAAAGCAGTGACCTCCGGTTTTTAGATTTTTGTAGAGGGCGAAAGCACAGATTCCGTCGCCCTGAGTGACCGTCAACTTCACTTTACCTCTAGGTAGTGGCAAATAATTTGTGAATATAGTACTCAGAGGATAGGTTGCGCTACAGTAAGCCCCCAGAGATTGTGGGGCAGAGATATGGGCTTGGCCGGTCGGGAAAATGAAGGTCAGGGTAATAACGACCGGTGTGTTGTTAGGGTTACAGACCTGCACGTTGGTATCCCAGGAACCATCTTGGGCTACGTGGGGGATCATCAGGGCTGTGGACAACTCGGAAATAAAGGGGACATCAGCCATGATGTTCGATCCCATGAAACCAAAGCCCATAAAACTCAAACCGGAGAGCTCTTCAGACGAGCCTATCTTGGCCCAGCCGGTCGTCGTCTGGCCTCCAGCCAGGACACTGGAAAATTGACCGTTAGCAGCTATTGGCTCGCTGGCGGAGGTTGATAAGATCGTGCCGTTACTATTATAAGTCGTAATCTGTATTGTTGCGGAATTCAGTTCGTTATTATTGGAAACACCTAACCCCGACCAGTAGTTATAGACGCCGCCGGAAGTGAAATAGGGGATGTAGTAGGTGTGGATTAGATCTGCCTGGCTTGATGAGCCGACCGTAAAACAGATTGTCGTTTCTGCTAATTTAGTTCCCGCAGCAGATATGAAATATTGAGCAGGATCGTAAGCAGGACTTAAATCAAAGCAGTGATTACCTGCCGGTAAGGGTGTGCTCGTGGTTCGGAAAAGGCGAAATGTTCGCCCGTCTACTGACCATGATGCGGCGCTACTGTCCCATATATTCATAGAGTAGTAAACGTTCCAATGATCTGTATCCATCGGCTCACTGAAAGTGACCTCAAAGTAGGAAGTTGCCGGGTTAACATCTACTGTACTATGGGCCGGTATACTGCTGATGATTTGTGGGGCCGCGACATCGTTGCTGCCGTCAGCGGTGACCGTAAAACTGATTGTCGTTTCGGGTAAGGCAATCTGGGTGGCTGCGGCCTTGAATTTAGCATCATAGCCGGCGGGGTTTAATTTAAACCAGTAACTACCAACCGGTAAGGGGTCGCTTCGGCTGCTCCGGCAATAGTGTAAAGTTCTTCCATCCGCCGACCAGGATGAGAGGTCGTGATCGTCGCGCAAGTAATCAGGTGAGAATCTTAACATGAAAGATTCGTTCATCGGTTCACTGAAGGTAAACTCCACGCAGATAGTCCAGGGATCTGCGGTCAGATGCCCATCGGCAGGTATGCTGCTGATTAGTTGTGGAGGGTTGGCACTCCAAGCGTTCAATGCGATAAGGGATAAAAATAATAGCAACATAATTAATCGTTTAATCTTCATTTTTATCTCCAAAATTGTATGGTTGTGGATGGTTATCCAGATATGAGAGATTTCTCAAGCATACCAACAATATATTGAAGTATACCTGAGAAAAACTCTTTGTCAATCTGTTTTTATGTTTACAGATAGGCACTTACCCTTGCCTGGCTGGTTGAGGGATTTTTTTGCGAAGCCGTCAACGGTCGTTTTTTTCTTGACAGATTTTGAGATCCGGTGCTAGCAAACTGGATTATTATCCTTATGAAGTGATTTTTACCGTAGGTTGAAGGCTGAAAATTAAAGCTGAACCGGAATGATTATGAGTTCCAGAATAAAAATAGATGATTACTATCCTCATAACATGAAGCAGCGTTATGGTGGTCTCAAACCTTTTCATGCTGAAATCGACGCTATTTTGGCCAAAAAACGAGAGAGCTACAAAGAGACTCTCGAAGGGTTTGTCAAATATGTGGTTCAGCTCCAGGAAATCAGTCTGACCGGTAAGCCGGGTTCGTCATTGGAGCCTTATTGGAATAACGGTTTTTTGCCCGGGCCCGATGCTTTGGCGGTTTACGGTTTTATCTCGGAAAAGAGGCCGAAACTCTATATCGAAGTTGGTTCAGGTCACTCCACTAAATTTGCGGCTCAGGCCATCCGGTTTAACAGTCCGGCCACCCGGATTATTTCCATAGACCCTTATCCTCGGGCTGAGATTGATGCTCTTTGTGAAACGGTTATAAGGGAGCGTCTCGAGGAGTGTGATCTGGAGCTTTTCGAGGCTCTCGAACCTGGTGACATAGTCTTTTTTGACGGTTCACACCGAGTTTTGCAGAACTCTGATAATACAGTCTTTTTTCTTGAGGTTATTCCCCGGCTCAAGGCCGGAGTTTTGATTCACCTGCACGATATCCCCTGGCCTTTCGATTATCCTGATGAGTGGTCTCGACGCATGTATTCAGAACAGTATGTTCTCGGAGCAATGTTGCTTTACGCCCATGAAAAATTTGAGATCATGTTGCCTAATGCCTATATCTCCTGGCGTACCAACCTGAAAGAGATTTTCAACCTGTTATGGCAGACCCCAGGGCTTGATGGTATCTCCGCCGGCGGATCCTCTTTCTGGTTCACAAAAAAAGGTTAAGGGGCTCTCCGGGAAGTGTAATTTCATCTTAAAATCAATCCTTGATGGACTTGTAATAAGTTAATGGGGTGGTTAGGTAATAATATGCGAAAAGTATTTGATTTTCACCTTCATGTCGGCCATTATCATGAGTGGTCGAAAGAGGCTCGGCAACTCTGGATGGACACCGGCCCTTACTCGCGCAAGATTTATGCAGAGGATGGCCTGCTTGACATAGATGATTTCCATAAAGTACTTGTTGATGAGGGGGTTGTCGGTGGGGTTTTATTGCCGGAGTATGCTTTGCATACGGCTGGAGTCATGCCGGTTGAAAGAGCGCTTGAGGTCAGTCGGCGTTATCCTCAATATATCCCTTTTGGGGCGTTGAACCCTGAAATTCATCTTGATCCGGTGGCCGAGTTTGAACGTCAGCTGGCTCTTGGGGTCAAGGGCTTAAAGATTCATGGGGTGCATTGCCGGCACCGGGTTAATGATCAACGCCTCTATCCGGTTTATGAGATCTGTCAAGAGCGCAATCTGCCGCTCATGCTGCATGCCGGCACCTCGATTTTCCCCGGTACCCGGCTGCGCCATGCCGATCCCTACGATTACGATGATGTGGCGGTCGATTTTCCCTCTTTAAACCTGATTCTCTGTCACGGCGGCCGCGGCTTTTGGTATCAGCTGGCCGAGTTTATGGTGATGCGGCATGAAAATGTCTATATCGATCTCTCCGGACTACCGCCGCAAAATCTGTTGCGTTACTATCCCAAATTGGCGAGATTAAATCACCGCTTTCTTTTCGGCACCGATTTCCCGGGAGTGCCGGGAGTCGCGGCTAATGCCGAGAAGATTGCCGCTCTAGATCTATCTGAGGCCGTTCTTGATAATATCTTTATTAACAACGCCCAACGACTTTTGCCTGATTTTAATCGTGGTTAGAGGTGAATTGGTTTAGTTCAGTAAAAATTAAACAGTGATGGCTAAGTAAAAAGTCCGATCTACTGCGCTGTTGTGGTTTTTCAGACACTCGACATGCTATATGTATGGTCTCGCGCCTGAAAAACCACAACATCTTGTATATCGAAATTTTTACTTAGCCATCCCGTTACTTTTTACGAAGGTATCAAACAGTGGTTAACCGGTGTGACAGAAAAAGTTTAATTTGTCTTTGCCTATTCCGGGGACTTGCCTATTCCGGGGACATGCCTATTCCGGGGACACCTTACTTAATTCAAGGAAGATTTTAACCTGCCTTGAATTAAGTAAGGTGTCCCCGGAATAGGCGTCTGGATAAAAGTTGCAGTTTGGTTAAGAAGTAGCACAATCTGAAATACGATTGTAGAAAGCGGCTTCAGAGTAGAGCATTTTCGTGATCTCCTCAGTGATAAAACGCGGTGCGCAGCGCCAGGCCCAGTTTCTTTCGTTGGAACCGGGCCAGTTCATGCGGCAATCGCTGCCGAAACCTAAGACATCCTGCATCGGGATGATGGCCAGGGTTGCGATTGAGGCGTAGGCCAATTTTATGAAATCAAGATGGATGGTATGGCCGTCGCTGTTGGCAGCGTGCCGAGCCCGCTCTTTACAGCTATCATCGACGTTTACGTCAAGATACCAACCGACCGTGGTTTCGTTGTCGTGGGTGCCGCTGTAGACGACACAGTTCGGCGAGGTGAAATTCCAGGGTAAGTAGGGGTTGTCCGGTTGTCCGTCAAAGGCGAACTGCAGTACTTTCATGCCGGCAAAGCCTAAGCGGTGTCTTAATTTCTCGACGGCCGGAGTTATGGTTCCCAAGTCTTCGGCGATGATAAGTAAATTTTGCAAGGCATCTTCAAGGCGGGAGAAAAAGGCTTCTCCCGGCCCTTTGATCCATTCACCTTGTTCTGCGGTTTCAGCTGCTTCAGGAATTCGCCAATAGGCTTCGAAGGCCCGAAAATGGTCGATTCTAACAATCTCAACGAGCTCCGCCAGGCGTTGTAAGCGCCACTGCCACCACTTTATGACAGTCTCATTTGGTTGGTTTTCTGATTGCCAGCGATAGAGTGGATTGCCCCAGGCCTGGCCGGTGGGGCTGAAATAGTCGGGTGGAACGCCAGCTACGTATTCCGGTTTGAGGGTTTCAGGGTTGAGTTGAAAACACTCCTGGTGAGTCCAGACATCAGCGCTGTTTAAGGCAACATAGATGGGCACATCTCCGATAAATCTAATTTTTCGCAGATCCGCTTTTTCTTTTAACTCCTGCCACTGTTCGGCAAAGAGAAACTGGATAAATTTGTGGTATTCGACGGTTTTCGTCAAGGTTTGCCCGGCCTGTGCCAGAGCTTGCGGGTCGCGTCGGGCGAGTTCTGAGGGCCAGTCGTGCCAGGGCAGGCCGGAATGTTTTTCCCCGAGAGCGGCAAACAGGGCATAATCGTTAAGCCAGGGGGAGTTGTCGCAAAATTTAGCAAAGGTATTTTGCTGCTGCTTTGTTTTAAGAAAGGTGGCAAAGGCCTTTTCGAGCAGGGTTTCTTTGAAGGCCGCGACCTCTTTAAACTCAACCAAATATTGATAAAATTCCGGATCTTCAGAAATGTCATCGGCCTTAATCCAGCCGTCACGTAGAAGGTAATCGGGGCTGATTAGAAGCGGGTTGCCGGCAAATGCCGACGGACTCATGTAGGGAGAGTGACCGTGGATTGCCAGGGTTGGTCCCAAAGGTAGAAACTGCCAATAACTTTGGCCGGATGCCTGTAAAAAATCGAGAAAATTTTCGGCTTCCGGGCCGAGATCGCCAATCCCCCAGGGGCTCGGCAGGGATGTGAAGTGGAGCAGGATTCCGGCACCCCGCTCAGGGTTCGGTTTTGGGTTATGGACAGGGTTTGCAATGGGCATATACTCTTGTCCTTTAAGCTTTGGGGGCGACCACAAGTTTCATCTTACGTAATCACCGTTGGTTTACTGCGGCCGGTGACTTTTTTGATCGCAAAAAGATCATCAGCCAGTTTGATCAGTGGGGCCAGCGCGGTTTGGGTTTCAAACTCCATGCGGTCGGGATCTTTTTCAACTTTTTCGAAGTAGAGGCGGATCGTCGCCCCACTGGTGCCGGTTCCCGAGAGGCGCAGGATAATCCGCGATTTGTCTTTAAAAAGAAGCCTGATCCCCTGTTCTTTAGAAAGGCTGTTGTCGATCGGGTCGCGATAGGAGAAATCATCAATTTCGGCAATCTCCAGAGCGTCGAAACGGCTTTTGCGAAGTTCTTTAAATCTCATTCTCAGGTTATCCACCAGTTGCTTGGCGGCTTGGCCGTCAACCTCTTCATAATCATGGCGGGAATAGTAGTTGCGGCCGAAATCATGCCAGTGCTCAGTAACGATGGCTTGTACGCTCTGTCTTTTTACAGCGAGTAGATTGAGCCAGAAAAGAACCGCCCAGAGACCGTCTTTTTCGCGGACATGGTCGGAACCGGTGCCAAAACTCTCCTCGCCGCAGATCGTCAAGCGGCCGGCATCAAGCAGATTACCGAAAAATTTCCAGCCGGTTGGGGTTTCGAAACAGTCAATGTTGAGCTTTGCCGCAACTGCGTCAAGGGCGCAGCTGGTCGGCATTGAGCGAGCTACCCCTTTAAGGCCTTTTTGGTATCCTTTAATGAGATGAGCGTTGGCGGCGATTATGGCGACACTGTCACTCGGGGTGACAAAAAAATTATCTCCTAAAATCATGTTGCGATCACCGTCGCCGTCCGATGCCGCACCGAAAGCCGGAGCTTTGGCACTGAACATGACTTTGACCAGGTCTTTAGCGTATTTCAGGTTGGGATCGGGATGACCGCCGCCGAAATCGGGTTTGACCGTGCAGTTGAGAAGGCTTTTCGGCGAGGCTTTAAGGCGGCGGCAGAAAATCTCTTCGGCATAGGGGCCGGTAACCGCGTGCATGGCGTCAAAAAGAAAAGCAAATCCCTCACTTTTCAAGAGCTCTTCAATTGCCGGAAAATCAAAAAGTTCAGTCATCAAATCGGCGTAATCGCTAACCGGGTCGATAATTTCGACCGTCATCCCGGCGACCATAAAACGATTTTGCCGATCAAGATCGATATCCGGACTCTCGATTGTCAGGTAGCGGTCAAGTTTAAGCGTTTCCTTATAGATCGCTTCGGTGATCTTTT
>DAOVTG010000213.1 GCA_030633185.1 Deltaproteobacteria bacterium | reverse complement strand
TGACTAGATAGGAAGGAAAGCGCATATGAACACCCCAATATTAGAGGGGGTGTAACACAAAGTATGACACCAGAGTATGACACTGGAGAAAAAGGGGGTAAAAAACAAAAACCTATTGAAAAAACGTTAATAATTTCAATAGGTTCTTGGTGTTGTTTGGTGGCGGTGCAGGGAATTGAACCCCGGACACTACGGATATGAGCCGTATGCTCTAACCACCTGAGCTACACCGCCGTAAAAAATATATCATCAAACAGATTCGAGGCGCTTTTTAATGTTTTTTTTTTTCTTTGTCAATCATTTTGTCAGTGTATCAATTTTATTGTTTTCCAATTACTGTTGGCTTCAATGATTTTTCGTTGACAAGCTAATCGAAATAATATAACAGAACGTATGACTCCCAAAGTGTGTCAGACGGTTTTTTTTGATTTTCGTTTAACAGTTAACGTAAGGTGGGAATAAAGGAAGGGTAGACCAATGGCGCTCAATTTTGATATGACGGAAGAACAGGAAATTTTACGTAAAAGTGTGCGTGGTTTTGCTGAAAAAGAGATCGCTCCTCTGGCCCAGGAACTTGATGCAAAAGAGGAGTTTTCTCTGGAACTGACGCAGAAAATGGGAGATCTCGGGCTCTTCGGGATGTTTGTTGATCCTGAGTATGGTGGTTCCGGATTGGACTATGTCTCCTACATTATTGCCGTTGAAGAAATTGCTCGGGTCGATGGTTCCCAGGCCGCGACGGTTGCCGCCGGTAATTCCTTAGGCATAGGACCGATCTATTACTATGGTAACGAAGAACAGAAACAAGAGTGGTTGCCGAGACTTTGTACGGGTGAAATCCTGGCTGGTTTTGGTTTGACTGAGCCCAATGCCGGATCCGATGCCGGAAATTCAAAAACCAATGCCGTACTTGATGGTGACGAGTGGGTTATCAACGGCTCTAAAATTTTTATCACCAATGCTTCGGCTCCAAATACCGGAGTTGTAATTGTTCAGGCCGTTACCGGTAAACGGGACGACGGTCGTCCGGAGATGAGCTGTATTTTGGTGCCGTATGGAACGGCCGGGATGGAGTGTCGAGTCATGCATGGAAAGATGATGTGGCGCTCTTCCAATACGACCGAGATCTATTTTGATGACTGCCGGGTGCCGGCCAAAAATCTGCTTGGCGGTCGGGGTGAAGGTTTTCATCAAATGTTGGCGACTCTCGATGGTGGTCGTTTAAGTATCGGAGCCATGGGGTTAGGTGGTGCTCAGGGAGCTTACGAAAAAGCTTTGCGGTATTCCCAGGAGCGAATTCAGTTTAATCGCCCTCTGTTTGATTTTCAAGTGACCCAGTTTAAACTTGCCGATATGGCAATGGAGATCGAATTGGCTCGTAACCTTCTCTATAAAGCCTGTTGGTTGCGCAGTAACAACCGACCCTTTTCACGTGAAGCGGCCATGGGTAAACTATACTGTTCGGAAACTATGGGCCGAGTGGTTAATCATGCGGTTCAGATTCATGGTGGTTACGGTTTGATGCAGGAGTATGATGTAGAACGTTTCTATCGGGATCAGAAACTTCTTGATATCGGCGAGGGGACATCCGAAATCCAGCGACTGGTTATTGCTCGCTCACTGGTGTAGGCTAAAGTTGACAATTTACTACGATAGTTTTCCGCCGATAGTTCGCCTGATCGAAGTGGCTCCCCGGGATGGTTGGCAGAATCTTGCTGAGTTTATCCCTACGGAAACCAAGGTCGAGCTTATTGATGGTCTGGCAAATTGCGGTTTTAAAGAGATCGAAGTAAGCTCTTTTGTCAGTTCCAAAGCGATACCACAGCTCAAAGATGCAACCTCTGTTTTTAAGGCAATCAAGCCTTTTTCGGGTCTGAAGACGGCGGCGCTGGTTCCCAATCCGCGAGGTTTGACACCGGCCCTGGCGGCAGGTGTCAATAAAATTGTTTTCTTTATTTCAGCCAGCGACACCCACAACCGTAAAAATCTGGGTTGTCCTCAAGCTCAAACCCTGGCCGATATTGAAGCCATGTTCAAAGTTGTACCTGATGATGTGGCCCGTCGGGTTTCGATTTCCAATGTTTTTGGTTGTCCTTATGAAGGAGAGGTTGCTTTTTTGGCAGTTGACCGGCTTGTAGGGAATTTGAGCATTCTCGGGTTTGAGGAGATCACACTCTGTGACACCTTAGGGGTCGCAACTCCTGATCAGGTTTATAATTTTTCAAGTCAGTTACAAGAGCGCTTCCCTAAGATCGATTTCGGTCTCCATCTCCATGACAGTTGCGGCCGGGCTTTAGCCTGTGTGATGGCCGGTTTACAGGCCGGTATTGATCGTTATGATACGGCCGCCGGAGGGCTTGGTGGTTGTCCTTATGCTCCAGGAGCCGCCGGTAATCTGGCTACCGAAGACCTTCTTTTTTGTCTCGATCGTATGGGGATTAAAACCGGTATCGACAGCCAGGCGTTATTGGCTGTGGCCCGGCGTCAGGCCCAGGTGACAAATAGTGGTAACAGTCACATGCTGGCTTTTAGCGCCGGGTGTGATAAATTCTGAAAACAGGAGTAATAAATGTCTGAGCTATTATTGACTGAAAATCGTGACGGTGTCCTTATCGTTACTTTAAATCGTCCCGAGAGTATGAACTCATTAAGTCGGGAGCTGTTGGCGGACTTGAATAAGTTGGTCAGCGAAATTAGTGTTGATAAGACGGTGAGAGTTGTGGTTATCACTGGAGCTGGGGAAAAATCTTTCTGCTCCGGAGCTGATCTTAGAGAGCGGGCGACGATGAGCCCGATTGAAGTGAAGCAGTATATCCAGATGATTCGCAACACCTTTACTATGGTTGAAAATCTGCCGCAGCCGGTTATTGCTGCAGTCAATGGCTATGCCTTTGGTGGCGGGACTGAATTGGCCTTGGCTTCAGATATCAGAATTGCCGCTCCCAATGCGATTATGGGTTTGACCGAAACTAGCTTAGGGATTATTCCCGGCGCCGGCGGCACCCAGCGTTTGGTTCGTTTAGTGGGTAAGGGCAAGGCTAAAGAGATGGTCTTTACAGCGCATCGGGCCAAAGCCGATGAAGCCTTGGCAATTGGCCTGGTTAATCAGGTAGCTCCGGAAGGCGGCCTTATTGATGCCGCCATGGCGATGGCGGCCCGGATTAAAAAGAATGCTCCGATTGCTCTTGAAATGGCTAAATATGCGATCAATTATGGCAGTGAGGTCGATCTCGGCAGCGGTCTGGCGATTGAATCCAACTGTTATGCGGTAACTATCCCGACCAAAGATCGGATTGAAGGCTTGACCGCCTTTCGTGAAAAGAGAGCGCCGGTTTATACTGGCGAGTAATTTAACTGTACTTGTGGAGGAAAATCATGTCAAACCACGATCTTTTTGATGTTTTTAAGAGAATGCCGAAAAAAGTCAATATTGGTGATATCACCATTCGCGACGGCCTTCAGCATGAGGAACATTTCATCTCAACCCGGGCCAAAACCTTCTATCTGCAGGAGCTGGCTTTTGCCGGGGTCAAGCGTATGGAGGTAACCAACTTGGGGAATCCTCGCAATATGCCCCAGTTTGAGGATGCCGAAGAGTTGCTCAAGAATATTCACAGTGATGTTTTCAAAAAACGCTTGGCTAAACGCGGCCTCAAGCATGAAGATATTGAGTGGACCTGTATTACGATTCGTGAAAGTGCCGTCGATCGGGCAATTGAGATGAAGAAGGAGGGCTATGGTCCCGACCGGATTCTGATGATGGTCTCGACTGATGAAGAACACCATTTTGCCAATTCAGGTGCGACTTTGCCACACTATTGGAAAGAGGCTGAGCGTTGTATCAAGAAATGTCATGATGCCGGTATCAAGATGTGCGGTACGGTCAGTACCATCTGGGGCAGTCCGATCTCCGGGCCGACCCGGTTTGAGGATGCGGTCGAGTTTACCAGCCGTTGGCTCAGTATCGGGGCCGATGATATCGAGCATGCCGATCACGACGGTTCCGCACCGCCGAATAAGGTCTATCGTTATTTCTCAATGATCCTTGATGCCCTGCCGAATCCGGATTTGCATATCGCTCATTTTCATGTGACCCGAGGTTGGGGTAATGCTAACGTTTTGGCCGCCCTGCAGGCCGGGATCACCAACTTTGAAGCTACTATCGGCGGTACCGGCGGGCAACCCGCCAACTTTGTTGATGGTCTGCCCGGTTTAGGCACCGGATCTTATTACTATAAGGATCCTAATGTCGTCGGTCTTTCCGTGCTTGAGGATATGCTGGTCATGATGGACGAGATGGGGATTGAGACCGATATTGATATAGATCGGATTCTTGAACTCGGAACCATGATGGAGAAGACAATTGGCCGTCGCCTACGTTCCGAATCAATTCTCAACGGCCGTATTCCGAAAAAGGCGCGGGAGGGTTTTAAACGTCCTGCATTGCCTATAACCAAAGAGAAAAATGGTGAAAAACCAGGCTCGATTATTCCTGCCGAATGGCCGGAAAAAGCCGAGGTTC
>DAOVTG010000118.1 GCA_030633185.1 Deltaproteobacteria bacterium | reverse complement strand
TGACATCAATATGAGTTGAACGGACAGTAATCTCAAGCATTTAGTGTTCCTGTAAAGTAAATATTCGACTTGGGATGGTACTTAAGTTACACTGAAAATCAGCACACTTTGCTTCGCCCTCTTGAATGGGGTAAAAGCTTTGACCCCATTCAAGAGGGCGAAGCGAAATAACACAATTATCCTCTGTTACTTTAAGTTGTTTTGCACGGTTGCTGATATACTAGGTTATAGGGAGAATGTAGTCAACTTATTTTCAATATATTGCAGAACCTGCTCTTCACAACCTGACGGTAGTTCCCATAGGTCGGTACCAAATTTCAGAAGGCGTGAAAGGCTAAGTGGGATTTTTAGTTTATGGGCGGGTATCAGGGGCGTCGCAGAGGTTATTTGCAGAGTTAGTTGTTCCCGTAATCCAGAGATTAAATCATCTCTTAAGCGGATATAGTCATCTAAATTATGGCGCAGAAAGTTTAAACCTTTTTGTTTGGCAATCATGAGGGCCAGAAAACCGTCGAGGCGAAAATCTAGTTTTTGCCAGAGGAAATCGTATCCGCCGGTGGAGTCAGAGCTTTTTTGGAGCTTGTTTGAATGAACCCCGGTTTTGTTATCTGGAGATACTTTTAATCCATTTTCAAGGCTTTCACAAACGATAACCTGCACCATCTCCTTGTCCCAGGCGAGGAGGCGCATCAGGGGGTTGCGGCGGCTCGAGTAGTTAAAAGAGTCCATACCCCGGCAGAGATTAAGGCAGAATTTTTGTTCAACTTCGGAAAGCTCGGCAAAAACCAGGGCTTCGCGGCAGAGGGCATTGGCACACTTAAACTGATAACCGGTCAGGTGGCGCAGGTCGCTTCCCTGATGGCGTAAAGGGTGTAAAAGGCAACCCGTCTGTTTCTCCTGATCGTCAAGAAATCCTAAGCCCCAGCACTCCTCTCCGGAGATCTCATGAGGGTTATCCAGGTTTTTTTGCAGATCTTGGCGGTTGCTTCGTAAAAGACGGCGTTTTTCGACGATGGCATCAAGTGGGTCGGCTTCGGGGTCGCGAATCGGCGGGCAGCAGTAAAAGCAACTTTTCTCCTGATCGGGAAAGCAGAGTGTGGCGAGATTAAGCATATAAGTCTATGAGACTGCCTCGTGCCCGCTGTACATAACCGCTAAAATAAGAGCCGGTTTATCGGTGTTGGTGACAACCACATGAGGGGTGGTCGATTTAAGATAGAGGGCGTCACCTAATGAGAGAATCTCCAAGTTATCTTCAACCACAATTTTGACTTCACCATCAATGACGTAGATGAGTTCTTCTCCGTCATGAACCGAAGGAACCACATCCTTGGCCTTTTCCGGGTTTAATTTGACGATGAAGGCGTCCATATGGCGATCTTTAAGGTCAGCCGCCAGAGGTATGTAGCTGTGGTAGCTGGCCCGGCCCGAGGGCAGAGGGGCGGTTTTCTGGTCACTGACCCGCAGAACGCTGTAGTTATTCTTCTCTTCCTGGTCGGAAAAAAGGGAGCTCATTACCGTGTTCAGGGCGCGTGAGAGACGGATCATGGTGCCCAGCGGCGGAGTGATTTTTTCCTGTTCAATATTTTCCAGCATGGTGATATCAAAACCGGTTTTCTGGGCGAGATCGGCCAGGGATAAACCTTGGGTTTCTCGCATATATTTGATTTTTTCACCAACGTGAATTGGTTCTGACTGCTCTTGGGGCTTATCCATATGGTCAGCCAGGTCGGTCAGGTATTTTTCGTAATATTCATTGCGTTTTTCAATCTTAATCATCGCAGCGTACTCCTGAATGTCATTGGGTTTTTCGCGGAACTTGCCAGCTTACGTTAAATGGGTTACCAAGTTAGATGGCTATACCATATACTGTTTAGAATGTAAATATCAAGTAATAATTTTGTTTAGGTTTGCCGGCCTGTCGATTGTATACGTTTTTTCATAAAAATCTTGACAAACGTTCGACGGTCGGTTAGCAGGTATCGGCAAATATGAATTATCGCATGATCTTGAAAGGAGGAATAATTCTTTTTGTCGGTAAATAGTGAGTGGCGTTTGGCTGCTTATAAAGAGCTGGTCAGCTATCTCAATCCTTTTTTCTCCATTTACCTAGGGGACTATTGCCGCAATTGTCGGCAGGTGATCGGGCGCTTACCTGAGGCGGTTGAAGAATCGATTGATCTGCTTGAGGGGGTCTACCCCGGTTGTTGTCATCGTGGGGCCGGAGATATCTTCCGCCTCGAGGGGGAGAAACCGGAACGTGCTTATCTTGCACCTGAGATTGTTATTGGCTTGCAAAGTGAGCGGCAGCAGAAACTGCTGCCGTTGTCAGGGGCTGGTGGAGGATCCTATAGTTTTCGTCGGCATCGAGATGGGGCCTTGGTTAAAGGGGCTCATTGTTGCTATTTTGCTGAACAAGGTTGTCTTCTGGGAGATTTGAAAGGGCCTCTTTGTATTGACTTTATCTGCCCGCCGATGCGCAGCGATCTCCTTGTAGTTTGTGCCGGAGATGATTGTTTGGTCGGCCCGGAGCATGATTTTTTATTTATCTATAGAAGTTTGGCGATAATCAGTTACGACGATCGGGATGAGGTTGAGCGAGACCTTGAGTTATTTCGCCGGAGATTGCAGGCGTTGAAAGAGAGGTGCCGGGCGTTTCTCGCCGAACGGCAATCTCAATCGCTATATAGTCTTTTTAGTGATTGATATAGTTACAGTTCCCGGTGCTATGCCGGATGAGGAGAAAAAGAGAAGATGTTGGATCAATTACTGGCCGCTCTGAATGAGACTGAGCGGGCGGCTGTCGATGAAGAGGAATATCAGATATTGCAGGCCGTCGTTGATGAGCTGCCAGCTTTTTCACATGAGGTTTCCCAGCTTATTCCAATCTTGCAGGAGATTCAGGGAAAACATGGTTATTTGCCTCGGCTGGCTTTGGATATGGTCGCTGATCATGTGCAGACGACTATCGGGAAAGTTTACGGCATTGCGACTTTTTATAACCAGTTTCGTTTCAATCCTCCGGGCCGTAATCCGATCAAGGTCTGTTTAGGCACGGCCTGCCATGTCAAGGGCGGCGAAATTCTTCTGGAAAACTTTGAACGGCGTCTGCAGATCAAAGTCGGCGAGACCTCAGACGATCGGGAATACAGTTTGGAGCGGGTTGCCTGTATCGGATGTTGCGCTTTGGCCCCGGCCGTGGTTGTCGGCGAAAAGGTCGAAGCTTATGTAACCCCGAGTAAAGTTGAAGGAATAATAACCGAGATTGAAGTGCGCAACGAGATGGCAGCGCGGGAGCAGGCAAAAAATGACGCAACTAGCGAATAGTCCTAAAGAGCACCTGCTGGTGCATGCCGAGCGGGCTCGGGAGCGGGTTAAAGAGCTAAAGGAGTCGCCGGTGCCGGTGATCTATGTCGGTTGCGCCACCTGTGGTCGGGCGGCTGGGGCTCTGGAGACGATTGCCGGTTTTGAAGAGGTTCTAAAAGATAACGGGATTGAGGCGCGGATCGAAAAGGTTGGTTGTCTGGGCCACTGTTACGCCGAACCTCTGGTGATTATTCAAAATCCCGGTTTTCCAGCACTGCTCTATCAAAAAATCGGGGCTGGTGAGGCCGGAATTTTAGTTCGTTCCTTTCTTAAAGATGGCAGTGATCCTTGTTATGAATATCTGATTGGGGCTCTGGAAACCGATGAAAATTTTCCGACGCTGATGGATTATCCGCGTTACCTTTATGAAAACCGGGTCGTGATGGAGCATTGTGGTCTGATTGATCCTGATGAGATAGACCATTATTTGGCGGTTGGCGGTTATCTCTCTTTGGCTCAAGGGCTCGAAAAAGGAGGAGAGTGGGTGCTTGAAGAGGTTAAGTCGGCCAACCTGCGGGGCCGGGGCGGGGCCGGTTTCCCGGCCGGTCGGAAATGGGAGATTGCTCGGAAGGTTGAGAAAACGCCTAAACTGGTTATCTGCAATGGCGATGAGGGTGATCCCGGAGCCTACATGGATCGAACCCTGCTCGAAAGTAATCCGCATCAGGTACTTGAAGGTTTGGCTCTGGCGGCCTTGGCGGTCGGGGCCGAGCGGGCCTTGCTCTATATTCGGGCCGAATATCCGCTGGCGGTTGAAATTATGGAGAGAGCCATTGTTCAAGCCCGGGGAAAAAATCTTCTCGGGGCGAATATTCTGGGCAGCGGCTTTTCGCTTGAGGTTTCGGTCTTTAAAGGTTCCGGTGCTTTTGTTTGTGGCGAAGAGACCGCTTTGATCGAATCTTTGGTCGGTAACCGGGGCATGCCGCAGCCGCGGCCGCCATATCCGGCGGTGGCTGGTCTTGATGGTCTGCCGACAGTTATCAATAATGTTAAAACCCTCTCTACGGTACCGACGATAATCCGTCATGGTCATCAGTGGTTTCGTTCTATCGGTACCGAAGAGAGTCCCGGAACCGCAATTTTTTCGGTTGTTGGTGAGGTTGAATATCCGGGTCTGGTTGAAGTCCCCATGGGGGTCACCCTGGAACACTTGGTCGTTGATGTCTGTGGTGGAATCAAAGATGGTAAAGAGCTCAAAGCGGTTCAGATCGGTGGTCCTTCGGGAGGTTGTCTGCCGGCTTCTCTTATGGAGACGGTGATCGATTTTGACTCCTTAAAAACGGTTGGCGCGATGATGGGCTCTGGCGGTCTGGTGGTTATGAACGAGGATACCTGCATGGTCGAGGTGGCTCGCTATTTTACCGACTTTACCCAAGGTGAATCGTGTGGTAACTGTACCTTCTGCCGCATTGGTACCCGTCACTTGCGTGATATTTTGCACTCGATCACGATTGGCGAGGGTAAAATGGAGGAGTTGACCGATCTTGAAGAGATCAGTGAGGCCGTAATTAAGGGGTCTCTCTGCAGTTTGGGTAAGACCGCTCCCAATCCGGTGTTGACGACCTTGCGTTTTTTTCGCGATGAGTATATCGCGCATATTGAGGAAAAACGATGTCCGGCCAAAATGTGTCGTCCTTTGATCGCCTTCTACATAGATCTTGAACCGTGTGCTCGGGGTTGTGATGCCTGTGTCGCCTGCTGTCCGACCGATGCGATTTTTACGACAAGTAATCGCAAAAAAGCGATCGATCAGGAAAAATGTGTCAAGTGTGGGGAGTGTGTTTATGCTTGTCCTCCTGAATACGATGCCGTACGGCGGGTTTCGCCCCCGGAAATGATTCCCGACCAGGGGGTTGAGCCGCTGCCGGATACGGAAAAAGAGAAAGAAGAGAGTAAATAAGGAAGTGATAAATAAGGAAGTGATAAATAAGGAAGTGATAAATAATGAGTGATAATCTGGTTACGATAACGGTTGATGATCAAAAAATTACGGCTCCGGTCGGCTCTTATCTTTTGCCGGCCTGCCTGGAAAATGATATCTATATCCCCAATCTCTGTTTTTTAGAAGGTATGGATGATCCTCCGGCTTCCTGTCGTCTCTGTCTTGTGGATATCGAAGGCGAAGCGGTCCCGGTGGCTTCCTGCCGCTACCGGATTTTTGCGGGGATGGTAGTCACAACCGATAGTGAGGAGATTCTTAAGCTCCGCCAGTTGGCCTTTCGCCTGTTAGTTTCGACCAATGACGGCAGTTGTCGTACCTGTATTGCCAACCACGGTTGTGAGTTGCAGAAGATTGCTAAATTTCTTCACCAACCCCTTAAAACTAAGCGTCTGCGGCATATCGATCGTGAATATCCTGAACTGGTTGATAATCACCCATTTCTCGTCTATGAACCTAAAAAATGTGTTCTTTGCGGTCGTTGCGTACATGTCTGCGGGCAACTTGAAAAAGGTTATAAGCTTGATTTTGCTAATCGCGGGATGGACACTATTGTCTCTTTTTTCAGCAGTGATTCGGATCCCGCGAGCCATGATTGTGAAACCTGTCTGGCTTGTACCGAGGTTTGTCCGGTTGGCGCTCTAAGTAGTAAAGTCAAGTGGACAAGTTTTGTCGCCGAGCTGGAGATGAAATCTGCTCAAAAGCACAAGGGGGGCCAAGGATGAAGGATGACTGAATATCGTTGATTCTGGAGTTGTGGTAAATTATGGAAAAATTTTTCAATACAGCAGGTCCCATCAAACCGGAGTTGCACTATCGTATTCCGTCATTTGAACGTCTTGATTGGGACGATGTGCAGATGTTGATTGCGTCGCAGAAATATTTTCTTTTGCATGCCCCGCGCCAGACCGGCAAGACCTCGGCGCTGCTCGAAATGATGGAAGCGTTGAACCTGGGTGATACCTACCATGCGGCCTACGCCAATATCGAAGGGGCTCAGGTTGCCCGGAATAATATTGAGTCAGGTATTGATACGGTTTGTCATGTGATTGCAGGTGCCGCCAGGGTTTATTTGCAAGAATCCAGACTGGAAAAGTGGTATAACGAAAGCGGACTTCGGATTGGAGCGGGAAACCGTCTGCATGCACTGCTGGCGCATTGGGCCGAGATCAGCGATAAGCCCGTGGTCTTGTTTCTCGACGAGGTCGATGCACTGGTCGGTGATACGCTGATTTCGCTCTTGCGCCAGATTCGTTCCGGCTACGCCCAGCGGCCGAAGATGTTTCCCCAGTCGATAGTTCTGTGCGGGGTGCGCGACATCAAGGATTATCGTATCCATCAGGGCAACGGCGATATTATTACCGGTGGTTCAGCCTTCAATATAAAATCCAAATCACTGATTATCAACAACTTTAGCGAGGATGAAGTTTATGCCCTCTGGCAACAACATACTGAGGCCACCGGGCAAACTTTTGTGGCGGAGATTTTCCCCCAATTATGGGAAGATACCGCCGGTCAGCCCTGGCTGGTCAATGCGTTGGCCTATGAGCTGACCTGGGAAGATCGCGCACTGCGTGACCGTTCGGTTCCGATAACGCTGGAACACTACCGCGCCGCGCGCGAGCGTTTGATCAATTCCCGTACCACCCATCTTGACCAATTGGCTGATAAACTCAGGGAAGAGCGTGTATATCGGGTGGTCTCATCAATCTTGGCTGGAGGTGACGCGGCTATCATCAATGTTTTGCCGGATGATCAATCCTATGTTGAAGATCTGGGTCTGATTGTTTCGCGTCCGCAGCTGCGCATCGCTAACCGGATATATCGAGAAATTATCCCTCGCGAATTGATCTGGGTGGTGCAAAGCCGCATAACCCAGCAAACAAGCTGGTTTGTCACCCCGGACAGGCGGCTGGATATGCCGAAACTGTTGACGGCTTTTCAGCAGTTTTTCCGCGAGCACTCTAAAAGCTGGATCGAGCAGTTTCAGTACAAGGAAGCTGGCCCGCAGTTGTTGATGCAGGCTTTTCTCCAGCGAATTATCAATGGCGGCGGCCGGATTAACCGCGAATATGCTCTGGCTCGCAAACGCACCGATCTCGCCATCGAATGGCCGCTGGATGAAGAGCTGGGCTTTTTCGGCCCGGTACAGAGGATTGTCATAGAGCTTAAAATTCGTTACGGTGCATTGGAAACCCTGATTGCCAAAGGACTCGAACAAACCGCCGCCTATGCCGACGGTTTCGGCGCGCAGGAGGCATATTTGATCATTTTCAACCGCGATCCGAAAATTTCGTGGGAGGAGAAGATCTGGCAACGGGACGAGATCTGTGGAACGCGAAAAATCGGGGTTTGGGGGATGTAGACGAGGAGTAGAG
>DAOVTG010000114.1 GCA_030633185.1 Deltaproteobacteria bacterium | reverse complement strand
GGATCTATTATGGTATCTGCAACCCTTTGCACCCCGATTATGATGCTGCTTTTTGTAATGATAAATTAATTGGTGCCTATGATTGTACGCCGGAAATTGTCGGTAACCCTGAGACCGCACTTGATGTTAATGGGCATGGTTCGCATACCGCAAGTACGGCGGCGGGTAATGTTTTGTTTGATGCATTGGTTGAAGCTCCGACCCTGACGATGGAGCGAGCCATCTCCGGTGTCGCCCCTCATGCCAATATTATCTCTTATCGAGTCTGTTATCCTGATAGTCTTGGCGGTTGCCCCGGTTCAGCTTTGATCGCCGCAATTGAACAGGCGGTCAGCGACCAAGTTGATGTGATTAATTATTCGATTGGCGGCGGCTCTTTCGACCCCTGGAATAGTCCTGATAGTTTGGCTTTTCTCGCCGCCCGAGAGGCTGGGATTATGGTTGCGACGTCGGCTGGCAACAGTGGGCCTGAGGCCGAGACCGTGGGTTCGCCGGGGGATGCCCCTTGGTTGCTGACGGTTGGGGCGAGTACGCATGATCGAACCTTCCAAAATTCGATAGGTAATTTTGCCGACAGCGACGGAGCGGTAATGCTCTCGTTTATTGGTCAAAGTTTTACTTCCGGTTACGGCCAGGCGGATTTGGTTTATGCCGGCGATCCGCCCTACAATGATGCTTTGGCTCTTGAAGCATTTGTCCCGGGAACCTTCAATGGTGAGATTGTTGTTTGTGATCGTGGAGATATTGCGCGGACCGCCAAAGGCGAAAATCTGCTGGCCGGCGGTGCCGGCGGCATGGTTTTGGTCAACAGTGTTGCTGAAGGAGAGTCGCTCTCTGCCGATATGCATGTTTTACCAGCCGTCCATTTGACATATAGTGATGGAGTTGCTTTAAAAGATTGGTTGGCAGCCTCTAGCAGTCCTCGGGCTACTATCTGTGGAACCACTTTAGATGTGGGGGTCGGCGATGTTATGGCCTCATTCAGTTCGCGGGGATCTAACTTCTCCGTTTCTGATGTTATAAAGCCCGATGTTACGGCTCCCGGAGTTTCAATTCTGGCGGCCGGAGGTACTGATACGACCCGGGCTTACGGTGTTAATGAGTGGGAATTTATGAGCGGGACTTCAATGTCTTCACCGCATGCGGCCGGGGCTTCGATTCTTTTGCGTCAACTTGAACCCGGTTGGAGTCCGGCTGAAATTCAATCGGCTTTGATGACGACGGCGGTTACCGACGGGGTGTTGCTTGAAGATGGGGTAACTCCAGCCGGGCCATTTGCTCGCGGAGTCGGGCGTATCTCTCTGCCAGCGGCGATGGCCGCAGGTCTCGTACTTGATATTGATCCGGCGGACTATTGGGCCGCTGATCCCGCGCTGGGCGGGGTTCCGGCGACGTTGAATCTGCCCAGTCTGGGAGCCGATCGGGTAGTTGTTCGGCAAACCTGGCAAAGGACGATAAAGAGTGCGTTGCCGACGGCGGAGACCTGGCAATTAAGTTTCACCAATCCTTCAGGGGTCTCTTTGAGTGTTGTTCCGAGCGGTTTTTCCTTGTCGGCGGGTGCTAGTCAGACCATAACCATTACTGCCGAATTATGTGGTGCCGAGTTAGAGACCTGGCTTTTCGGGGAGTTGCTACTGACGCCAGCTTCACCGGCGGTGCCGGTGGCTCATTTGCCGATAGCTTTGCGGAGTGTAAATTCAAATCTTGAACGGAAGCTGATTCTTGAAAATGCCGGGTTGAGCGGAACTGAACTGATTGCTGATCTTGAGGCTATTGAAATAACCGACTTTTATCCTCGTTACTATGGCATGGTAGAAGCCAAGCTTCATGAAGAGGCGCTGATTCGGAATCCTGATCCCGGAACTATATTTGCTGATCCTGATCCGGCAACGGACGGTTTCTGGTTGGTGATTCAAAATGTTCCCGCCGGCAGTAAACGGCTGGTTGCCGAAATTGTCGCCACCACCTCTCCCGATCTAGATCTCTATATCTATTTTATAACCGGAGGGTGCATGGTCTGTGCTTCAGCTGGCGGTGGGTCGGCTGAGAAATGTTTCCTGCTTGATCCGGAACCCGGTGAATACTGGATCTTTGTTGACAACTATGAGGCCACTGATCCGACCGGTAGTGAGGCGGACGAAGTAACTCTGGCGCTGGCTGTCGTGCCGAGTAATAACCCGGACAATCTTAAGGTTGCAATGAGTGACGGAGCTACGGTGCAGCCCGCCAAAGAACCATTTGATCTAGATGTAAGTTGGGATCTTACGACCCAGCTTAATCCCGGAAATTATTGGTATGGCGCTTTTGATCTTGGCAGCAGTTTAGCCGATCCCGGTAATCTTGGTACGGTTTGCATCGATCTTTACAGATGCAGCAACGGCCATATTCGAGTGTTGCCGACTGATGAAATATATAGTGAGCCTCTGCAAGTGGTCTATGATGAAGCAGTCATTGACGGTGATATTTTGGAGCTGCATGCGGTTGATTTTATCGAAGATCTTGAATGCGCCCGCGATATTGCAATTACATTGAGCGGTGGTTACGCTTGTGACTACAGTGAGGTTGTCGGCACCAGTACAATTAAGGGTTCAATCATTATCAGCGATGGTACAGTGACACTTGAAAACTTGATTCTGGCGGCTTCGGATAAATCCGTAAAATAGGATTTATCCCTTGACAGTACCTCGATTATTTGCTAGTCGGTGCGGTTCCCCAGCCCGGAGAGATGACCGAGAGGCTGAAGGTGCACGCCTGGAAAGCGTGTGTGCGGGAAACCGTACCGAGGGTTCGAACCCCTCTCTCTCCGCCATTTTAATAAAAGCGCTTTTGGCGAAGTTAATTTGTCCCCATGGGTGATAACCAGGTCCTGTGCAACGGCGACGGCGTGAACTCCGTCAGATCCGGAAGGAAGCAGCGGCAGCACCGCTCTCCGTGTGCCGCAGGGTAGCCTGGTTATCTCTCATGGGGATAAATGTTTTTGTGGGCCCATTATAAGGTATCAGGTTTTTTATGGCGGAGGCATATCAGGTTCTGGCTCGAAAGTGGCGGCCACAGCTTTTTGCCGAGCTGGCGGGGTTGGAGCATATTGCCCGGACCCTGCAGAATGCGATCCGTCTGGAGCGGGTTGGCCATGCCTTTCTTTTTACCGGTTCGCGCGGGGTCGGCAAGACTTCGGCGGCGCGGATTTTGGCCAAAGCCTTAAACTGTGTCAAGGGGCCCGCCGTAGAGCCCTGTAACCAGTGTGAAAACTGTATCGCCGTCACTGCTGGCAACGCTGCTGATGTGATCGAGATCGACGGGGCCTCAAATCGTGGTATCGGCGAGATTCGTTTGTTGCGCGAGAGTGTTACCTATTTGCCGCAGTGCTCGCCTTACAAAATCTATATTATCGACGAAGTTCATATGCTCACGACGGAGGCTTTCAATGCTCTTCTGAAAACGCTGGAAGAGCCGCCCGCCCATGTCAAGTTCATCATGGCGACGACTGATGTTCACAAGATGCCGATGACCATTATTTCGCGTTGTCAGCGTTTTGATTTCGGGCGTTTGACCGGAGCTACGATCACCGCTGCCCTGGTCGAAATTGGCGAACGTGAAAGTTTGACTTTCGGGCCCGGGACGGCCGAGTTGTTGGCCCGTGAGGCCCAAGGTAGTATGCGGGATGCTTTGAGTTTGCTCGATCAGGCTCGCTCTTTTGCCGGAGAAACCATTGCCGTCGATGATCTGCGCATTGCTTTGGGTCTGATTGAGGCGCGTCACTGTTTTGCTTTTTTGGAAAGTGTGGTGACCGGAGATTTGAGCGCTGCGGTATGTCTGGTAAATGATCTGGAGCAGACCGGGGTTGATCTCAAAAGTTTTAGCGAGGAGTTTCTCTTTTATCTTCGTGATGCCCTTTTTTTGAAACTTTCCGACGACCTCAAAAGTCTACTCGGTATCAGCGCCGACGAGATCGTTCGGCTTGAGTCCTTGGTGAATGCTAACGCGCTGCCTTACTGGCAGCAGCTGTTTGATCTCTGGCAGGGGCATTATTCTCAAATCAAGATTTCGCAGACCCCGCGATTAGCCCTTGAGATGGCTTTGATAGAGTTAGGGATGGCGCGTGATTTAGTGCCGGTTGAGGAGCTGCTGGGGCGCCTTGATCGTCATTTAAAGGCTGCTTCGGGAACTTTTTCTACTCCACGGAAAGGGGAGGGGAGAACCGTTTCCGGGAATGTGGCCACGGTTAACAGACCGGCGCCGGCATCAGCACCTGAATCCTGTTCTCAGATTCAAGTTCATCCCTCAGGGCCGAACTTGAAGGAGCGCCAAGAAGTACCTGTTCAACCGAAATCGCCGCCGCTTTACGAATCCCGGCCCGCCGCCGCACCCTCGACTTTTTCCGAGCCTCCGGCTGCTGTCGGTGAAGATCTTCGGGAGGATTTAGCTGTCGTTAAGCCGGTTGTCGTTGATAATGCTCCGTTAAAAAAGAGTTTCGCGGTTTCAGAGATGCCGCCGGAACCGTCGGAGCCGTCCCCAGCGCAGTGGGACACTTTTCTTGAGCGTCTGGCCGGCAAGGAGGCCCGTATAGGGGCGATGCTGCAACGTTCCCAACTGCAACCGGCCGCCGCCGGCACGCTTTTGTTGGAGGTTGCGCCGCACGCTTTGGAATCGCTTGACCAGGAGAAAGTTAAACAGGATATTTTATCACTTTGGAACCAATTCCGGGGTCAAGATGAGGTTTTAGAGCTTCAGTTTAAGGCCTCTTCAGTAGCGCCTAAGCCCCGGAATGCCGGTCCTAATGGCAGTCCGGCGCAAGATTTAGGCAGATCTCGCTCTTTGTTCAGCAAAGAAGAGATTTTTAACGATCCATCCGTACGTTTTATCAGTGACCGTTTCGGCGGTCGAATAACCGAGATAAAGCAACGGTGATGGCGTCGTAAAAAGTTCCGATATCCTGCGTTGTTGTGGTTCTCCAGACACTCGACATACTACAAGTATGGTCTCGCGCCTGGAGAACCACAACATCTTGTCTATCGAAATTTTTACTTAGCCATCCCACGACTTTTCACGAGTTTATAGGAGAATACGATTATGGCTAAAGGTATGGGAAATTTAATGAAGCAGGCCCAGCAGATGCAGGCGAAAATGGCCAAAATGCAGGAAGAGGTCGGCAAGCGGACGGTTGAGGCCGCCGCCGGCGGCGGCATGGTAAAAGTGGTTGCCAACGGCAAGCAGGAGATCCTCTCGATTGTTATGGAGCCCGAAGTTGTCGATCCTGATGATATCGAAATGTTGCAGGATCTGGTTTTGGCGGCCATCAATCAGGCCTTGCGGGAATCCCAGGCGATGATGACCGATGAGATGAGTAAACTGACCGGCGGCCTCAAAATCCCCGGTTTGACCTAATGGCGTTGAAAAATATCCACCTGCGTCGTTACTCAAAATCTTCGTCACTGCGTCGTACTGTTTGTACGTCTCATTCCTCAGGTTTTTCGTGCCTCGCATCTGAACATTTTTCTTTGCCATTCCCAAATTGAATGAGTTGACATTATGAACTCCGAAGAAATTTTTGCTTTAACTGAGAACTTTGTGGCATCGACTTATAAGCGTTTTCCTTTGGCCCTGGTCAGAGGGGAGGGGGTTAAGGTCTGGGATGCTGAAGATAATGAATATCTTGATTGTCTGGCCGGGATTGCGGTCTGTAATCTTGGTCATTGTCATCCTCGGGTAACGGCTGCGATTGCCCAACAGGCAACCCGGCTGATGCATGTCTCCAACCTCTATCACATTGAGTCCCAGTCTCGTCTGGCCCGGCTTTTGTGTGAGCTCTCTTTTGCCGAGAAGGTCTTTTTCTGCAATTCAGGGGCCGAGGCCAATGAGGCGGCGATCAAGCTGGCTCGGCGTTATGGGCATGAGGTTAAAGGTGAAGGGGTCAAGCGCATCATTACCATGCATCACTCCTTTCACGGCCGTACGATGGCCACGATTACGGCGACTGGTCAGAAAAAGGTGCAGACCGGTTATCAGCCCCTGCTCGACGGTTTTGATTATGTTCCTTTCAATGACATTGAGGCGGTGGCGGCGGCGATTACGGAAAAAACCTGCGCCGTCCTGGTCGAACCGATTCAAGGTGAGGGGGGGGTGATTTTGCCGGCGCCCGATTATCTTTCCCGGTTGCGCAGGCTTTGTGATGAACGGGACGTTCTTCTGATTTTAGATGAGGTTCAAACCGGAATTGGTCGGACTGGGGCCTTTTTTGCCCATCAGCACAGTGATATCGCTCCTGATATTTTGACCGCTGCCAAAGCTCTGGGCAATGGTTTTCCGATCGGAGCAATGCTGGCAATTGATCGGGTGATGCGCTATTTCGGTCCCGGCAGTCATGGTTCGACTTTTGGTGGCAATCCCCTGGCTTCAGCCGCAGCTCTGGCAACCATTGAAACCATGTGCGCCGAAAAAATTGTCGATAAAGTTGTCCAAACCGGGGCTTTTTTGGTTGCCGGGTTGAAACAGCTCAAGCAAAGTTTCCCTGAAATTATCGGTGATATTCGAGGACTCGGCCTGATGGTTGGTGTCGATTTAAAAGTTCCGGTAGCTGAGGTTGTTGAAGCTTGTCTTAAAAGTCGCTTACTGGTTGGTTCGGCTGGTGATAATACTTTACGGCTCACACCGCCTTTGATTATTGAAAAGGCGGAAATTGAAACTTTGTTACAAGTGTTGACTGAAGTATTCAGAGTTTACTGATATGAATAAAGACTTTCTTGATCTTGCCCAGTGGTCGCGTGATGAACTGGAATCATTGCTGACCTTGGCGGCAGAGCTTAAAGCGGCCCCGGCAAAATTTTCTCAAGTCCTGGCGGGTAAAAGTCTGGCCATGATCTTTAAAAAATCGTCTACCCGGACCCGGGTCTCTTTTGAGGTCGGTATGTTTCAGCTCGGCGGCCAGGCGATTTTTATGAGTTCAGCCCATACCCAGGTCGGGCGCGGTGAACCTCTTAAAGATACGGCTCGGGTGCTCTCGCGTTATGTTGACGGTATTATGATCCGTACCTTTGAACATAGCGACGTCGAAACTTTAGCCTGCTATGCCAGCGTCCCGGTTATCAACGGTTTGACCGATTTTCTCCATCCCTGTCAGGTCTTAACCGATATTTTTACGATCAAGGAGCATCTTGGGGTCGATTTTTCCGAGCTCTCCGGGCTTAAGGTCGCCTATATCGGCGACGGTAATAATATGGCCAACTCCTGGATCAATGCGGCTTTACGTTTTGATTTCGATCTTAAAATTGCCTGTCCAGCCGGTTATGAGCCCGATTCAGCTCTGCTTGATCGGGTTAACCGGAAAGTGGGCGGTGGTAAAGTTGCCGTGGTTAATGATCCGCTGACGGCAGCCAATGGAGCTTTGGTTTTAAATACCGATGTCTGGGCCAGTATGGGTCAGGAAGATGAGGCTTTAATCCGGCGCAAAGCTTTTGCCGGGTATCAGATCAATACTGAACTGCTTAAGGTTGCGGCTCCGAACCCGCTGGTTTTGCACTGTTTGCCGGCCCATCGCGGTGAAGAGATTACGGAGTCACTCTTTGAGCGTTATCAAGATTTGATTTTCACCCAGGCTGAGAATCGTCTCCATGTTCAGAAAGCCTTATTAGTAACTCTGATGGCTAAGTAAAAGTTCCGATATCCTGCGTTGTTGTGGTTCTCCAGACACTTGACATACTACATGTATGGTCTCGCGCCTGGAGAACCACAACATCTTGTCTATCGAAACTTTTACTTAGCCATCCCACGATTTTTTATGAGTGCATCAAATAATTAAGGGGAAAAATTATGAGCGCTGTTAAAAAAATTGTTCTCGCTTATTCCGGTGGTCTTGATACGTCGGTTATTTTGACCTGGTTAAAAGAGGAGTATAACTGTGAGG
>DAOVTG010000079.1 GCA_030633185.1 Deltaproteobacteria bacterium | reverse complement strand
GATGACATCCATTTTATCGCCGGCAAAGAGAGAACTGAAGAGGAGTTTTTTCACACTTTTAACACTCTGGAACAAAACCAGAAACAGATTGTCATGACCAGCGATCGCTTTCCCAATGACATTCCAAAACTCGAAAGCCGTTTGCGCTCCCGTTTTCAAATGGGTTTAATTGCCGATATTCAGCCTCCCGACAAAGAGACTCTGGTCGCCATCCTGATAACCAAGGCAAACCAAGAAAATATACCTTTAAAAAATGATGTCGCCTTTTTTCTCGCAGACCACCTTACAAATTTTGATATTCGCCGCATTATCGGAACCTTGAAACGCATCGCATTGCTCGCGTCTTTTAATGGACGAGACACAATTGATATTGATTTTGCTAAAAACGCTCTGGAGGAGATGAATTTATTATCCTGGAATGAAAAAGATATAACTATAGAAGAGATTATCAAGGCGGTATCAGATCATTTTAAAATCAGCACTAAGGATATGCTGTCTCGTAAAAAAACCAGAAACATAGTTTTCCCCCGTCAAGTTGCCATGTTTCTTTCGAGAACCATTACTGAAGAGTCATATCCTGAAATCGGTAATAAATTTGGCGGTAAAGACCATGCTACAGTCATACATGCCTTTAAAAAAATTGAAAAAAATATCTCACTAGATCGAAAAATTGCCACAGTAGTTGAAAACTTAAAAGCTAGTATTACATCACCGTGATGGTTAATTTGATGTTAAAATCTTGTGGATTTCTTATTATAACCTGTAAATAAATTAACCTTAAGAGAGTACTTTTCAACAATGCATAAGATATCAACAATAAACCTCTTAGGGTCAACAGAAATTTCAACACTCTTACTAACATGAAATTTATCGAAATACAGATGACTTAGGTCACTTTTCCACAAATTCACAGGCTTTATTACTATTACTAATTAATTTATTTTAAACTAATATAATAGTTTTTTAGGAAGATTTAAACACCAAATCATTTCATTTGAACGGTATCACTTACCTTTTTAAAATGTTATAACCTGAATCACCGAAGAGGATATAATGGAAATTATTGCCAATCGTCATGAACTTAGCAACTGCCTGCAAAAAATCCAGTATATTCTTGAAAAATCTTCTTCTTTGAATAATTCAGAAAATATCCTTTTGCAAACCAGGGAGGATCAGCTTCAAATAATAGCTTTTGATCAAAACTGCAGCGCTCGCGGAATTATAAATGCCGAGATCAGTCAAAATGGTACCATTTCGTTGAATGGTCGAAAAATTTATGACTTGGTGCGCAGTCTCAAGGATGAAAAAGTCAAAATTTTACAAAATAGTGAAACCAGTTTGATATCGATTGAGGATTCAAAAAGTTCATTCAAAATTCTAAGTGCAGATATAGAGGAGTTTCCGGAGATCAGTTTTAAGATACCGGAACTCTTCATGACTATTGAAAGTGATATTTTAATTCAGCTTATTGATCTAACTATTTTTTCGATTGCCAGAATTTCCGACCCCCGATATAACCTTCAGGGGGTTTTTTTAGAGGTTGAGCCAATTAATGGATTGATTGAGGATGATTCTCTACGGCATGAAAAGGAAATTTCTTTAGGTTCTCATCTTTTTTCTTTAATAGCAACTGATGGTCATCGGGTGGCCGTGGGTCGGACTGATCAGATAGCCGGTTGTATCAATCTTGGCGACCGGAAAATTTTTTCCCGCAAGAGTTTGCAGGAGATTAAAAGTGTGTTCAGTGTAAACGAGACCCTGAAATTAGGTTTTGAAAATAATGAAGTAGTTATAAGAGGAAACGGTTTTGTTCTCATATTGAGGATGCTGCAAGGTGATTTTCCCGACTATCGCAAAATGATGCCCGAACACTTTATCCATCATTTGGTAATCGAAAGAGAGCCTCTGCTTTTTACCTTGAAACAGATGAATTTATTGGCCCAAGATCACTATAAAGGGGTGTTTTTAGAGATTACTCAGGAGGGTTTGAAGATTTCTATCGATAATCCGGAAATGGGCCATGGTCATACCGCTTTACCTCTAGATTATCAGGGTGATCCGATTCTGATAGGTTTTAACATAAGTTACCTTTTAGATTTTCTCCAAGCCTTACCGGATGAAAAAATAATTTTGCAGATCAATAACAAGACCCAACCCTGTGTTATCAAGGGACAAGAGCATGAAGATTTCATGTGCGGGATTATGCCGATCAGTTGATAACTGCGGTTTTTTACAAGGATATAAATTATGACAAATGATTATGGTGCTGATAAAATCAAGGTTCTGGAAGGACTGGAAGCGGTTCGTAAGCGTCCTTCCATGTATATCGGCAGCACCGACGTATACGGTTTGCACCATCTGGTTTATGAATTGGTCGACAACAGTATTGATGAAGCTCTGGCTGGTTTCTGTAAGCGGATCAAGGTGGTTATCGGGCTCGGTGATTCAATTACGGTAGAGGATGACGGCCGCGGGATTCCGGTTGATATTCATCGAGAAACCGGACTTTCCGGAGTGGAACTGGTTTTGACCAAACTCCATGCTGGCGGCAAATTTGAGAATTCGGCCTATAAGGTCTCGGGTGGTCTGCATGGAGTCGGACTCTCGGTGGTTAATGCTTTGAGCAGCCATCTTGAAGTAGAGATCAAACGGCAGGGAAAAATCTATATTCAAACCTTTAAACGCGGTGAAAAGTGCAGTGAATTGACCGTGGTAGGTAAAACCCAGAGTACTGGAACCATAATACGTAGTCAACCGGATACGGAAATTTTTGAAAATACGGTTTTGAGTTTCGATACCATCAGCAGCCGCTTAAGGGAGCTCGCTTTCCTTAATTCTGGGATCATTATTATTGTTGAAGATGAGCGTGCAGAGGGACGTCGTAAAGAATTTCATTACGAGGGCGGGATTATCTCCTTTGTAGAATTTTTAAATTCCAACAAAGCGCCGGTTCATCAGGAGCCGATATATATCAGTGGAGAGCGTAATGATATAGAGATCGAGATCGCCATTCAGTATAACAGTGCCTATAAAGAGCAGATTTTCACCTTTGCCAACAACATCAATACCCATGAAGGGGGCAGCCATCTGATTGGTTTCAAAGCGGCTTTAACGCGCAGTTTCAATAGCTATATAAATCAGCACAATCTTTTGAAGGGTAATAAAGTCAGCCTTACCGGAGAAGATATTCGTGAAGGTATGGTGGCTGTAGTCAGCATCAAGCTTCCCGAACCCCAATTTGAGGGGCAGACTAAAACCAAACTCGGCAACAGCGAAGTCAAAGGTTTGGTTGAATCTCTGGTAAATGAGAAACTGGGGCAGTTTCTGGAAGAGAACCCCGCAATTGCAGTCATCATTGTCGAAAAGATCGTTGAGGCGGCAAAGGCTCGTGATGCGGCCCGTAAAGCTCGTGATCTGACTCGGCGCAAAGGTTATCTTGAAGGATCCATGCTGCCCGGAAAACTGGCTGATTGCCAGGAGAAAGATCCGTCAAAATCTGAAATTTTTATCGTCGAGGGAGATTCGGCCGGAGGCTCCGCTAAACAGGGCAGAGACCGGAAAAATCAGGCGATTTTACCGCTTAAAGGAAAAATTCTCAATATTGAGAAGGCTCGTTTTGACAAAATGCTGGGTAGTGAAGAGATAAAAATATTGATTACCGCACTGGGTACGGGAATCGGAACTGAGGATTTTAATCTGGCCAAACTGCGCTATAACCGGGTTATCATCATGACCGATGCTGATATTGATGGATCCCATATCAGAACCCTGCTTTTAACCTTCTTCTATCGCCAGATGGGTGAGCTTGTCAAGAAAGGGCACCTCTATATTGCTCAGCCGCCGCTTTATAGGGTTACCCGTGGCAAGCATCATGAATATTTGAGCAGTGAACGCGAGCTCAGTGAATTCATCATAAAACATAACAGTCATGAGATGGAAGTGGTGGCTGAAAATGAAAATATTTCATTGAAAGAGGAACGACTGGTTGAGATCCTTCTGCAATTGATCTCCTATAAATATCATATTGATCGTTTGCAGGCCAAAGGTTATCCGGCCGCGCTTCTCAAAAAAATCATAAAGTTGGATTTTTCCGAACGTGGTGATCTGATCAACAATGAAAAATGGGAGGGTTTACGACAGTCTCTGCCCGATTGCGGCCTGGAATTTCAGGAGCTCTTGGACGATGACAGCAGTGATACTCGAAGAATGATTGTCTTGGATCATAACCAGACTCCCTTAGCCATCGATTACGGACTGATCAAAAGTGGTGATTACCAAGCCTTGAAAAAGTTGAGTGCCGCTTTACTAGAGCTTGAGAATCCACCGTTTTCACTTATTTATAAAGGAGAACGGCAAAGTGTAAAGAGTAAGGAGGCTCTTCTGCTGAAGGTACTTGAACAAGGAAAAAACGGGATTAATATTCAGCGCTACAAAGGTCTTGGCGAGATGAATCCAGAACAGCTCTGGGAAACCACCATGGATCCTCGAGAGCGTAAATTGCTCCAGGTGACAGTCGAAGATGATATTGAAGCTGATAACATCTTTACGGTTCTGATGGGGGATAATATTGCTTCGCGGAGGACTTTTATTGAAGACAATGCTCTAAAGGTCGCCAACCTCGATGTCTGATGGCTAAGCAAAAAGTTCCGATATCCTGCGCTGCTGAGCCTTTACGAGTTGACAAGATCAAATTTTAGTGTTAGGAAGCGCCGCTTAAAAGTTGGTCCATTCTGGGAGATCGTCCAACGGCAAGACTACGGACTCTGACTCCGTCAATCCAGGTTCGAATCCTGGTCTCCCAGCCATAGCCTTCAATGGTCAAGCAAAGCAGATAGCTTGATTTATGATAAATTGGTCCCATCGTCTAGTGGCCTAGGATATCGCCCTCTCACGGCGGAGACACGGGTTCGACTCCCGTTGGGACTACCACTAACTAGTAAGAGTTGCTATAGCATCATTCAACAACGTTCATTCAACAACGTTCATTCAACAACGTTCATTCAAATAGAAACGGTTAATAGATTATGAAAAGAACTTTTCAGCCCAGTAATTTAAAGATGAAGAGAAAGCACGGTTTTCGTGTGAGAAGCAGTAGTGCAGCAGGTCGTTTGATTCTAAAAAGACGCAGAAGAAGAGGTCGTAAACGTCTGACGGCATAGGTAATTACGCTACGAATGGTTCAGCAGATATTCCCTAAAAGCGAGCGCTTGAGAAAGAGGAAAGATTTTACTGAAATCTTTGTCCGGGGTAAGAAAACCTACTCATCTCATCTCATACTTTTCTGCAGGGCCAACGGTGGGCGGAACGTAAGAGTGGGCATCACCGCCAGTCGGAAAGTCGGAACGGCGGTCGTTAGAAACCGGATCAAACGTTTGATCAGAGAGTATTATCGACAGCATAAAAGTTATTTTACAGACGGGTTTGATTATTCACTGGTTGTAAAAGAGAGTTTTAGCCGTTTGCCGAAAAGAGCGGCAGAGGAGCAGTTGTTTGCTCTCTTAAAGAGAAGTAAACGATGTTCAAGCCGATGCTGAAAAAAACCTGTATTGCAATTATAAAGCTTTATCAGATTCTATTGGCTCCCTATTTCGGCCACTCCTGTCGTTTTACCCCCTCCTGCTCACAATATACGCTGGACGCCCTGGAAAAATATGGCCTCACACGGGGTTTGTGTAAGGGGGGCTGGCGTGTAGTGCGTTGCAACCCTTTTTTCAACGGCGGTTATGATCCGGCGTGAAACTTGGGTTTTCAAGCACTCTTTCAGTTTCCCCGACACTCCCTGCGCTTGCCCTCAACTCTTCATAAGAAACTGTTTTTAAAATTAGCCTCACCTCTACAGTAAGGATTTTTTCTGATGGAAAAAAGAACAATTCTGGCAATCGTTCTCTCTCTGGGAGTTCTGCTTGGTTTTCAATATTTCTTTCCCACGGCCCCGCAACAGAAACCGGTTTCCGAGAGATTCGTATCGCCCTTAAGCGAACGCGGGAAAAATAGAGCGGAACCTTCTCCGGCAGAGGAGAATTTTGACCGAAACCAAGTTTCCGGTACCCAAAATCAATCATCTCAGACCACCATTCCCGTGGAAAAAGGTGAGACGGTAATCGTACAAAACCCTCTTTATCGAGCTGAAATAGAGACCTTGGGCGGCCAGCTTAAAAATTTCTATTTAAAAGAGTACCGTACGGATCTGGCGGCTGACAGTCCGGATCTTAATCTTATTACGGTCAGCGGGCAGGGCCCTTATCCGCTTTCAGGGGCCGCCAGTATCAAGGGGCAATGGTACCAGGATAGCCGTCTGCTTTTTGAAATTCCGGAAGACTCCCGGGAGCTTGAGGTAACCTCTTCCGATAACAGTCTGCAGTTAAAGGCCCAACTCCCTTCCGGCGAGATCTTGATAAAAGAGTTTATTTTTCAGCCCGAAAGCTATGTTTTCGAGGTCGATTACTCATATATCGACCAGGATGGTATGATTCATAAGGCTGATGCCGTTAAACTTAACTGGTCTCATGTTAATAAGCCGGACGAAAAAAAACAATATGTCTACAGCGGGATTCTCGGTTATAGCGACGGCGAAATCTATAAGCCATCCAAAAAAGAGAAGAAGATGCGTCGCCAGGAACTTATGGGGCCGCTTAGTTGGCTTGGTTATACGAGTAAATATTTCATCGCCGTACTTCTGCCCCCGGATAACGCTGCCATTGCCCGGACAACGGGCTCAATTGAACGTATCGATGCCACCCATTTGATGACCGGTTTGCAGGTTAATCAAAATAATCGTCTAAAGATCTATGTCGGGCCTAAAAAAGGACTTCTTCTACAGGCTTTAGGGATGAATCTTGAAGCCTCTATCGAGTATGGTTGGTTTGGTGTGATCGCCAGGCCTTTAGTCCAGCTTTTACACTTTTTCAATAAATATGTTCACAATTACGGGATTGCCATTATTATCCTGACTATCCTGATCAAACTGGCCTTCTACCCGCTTTCCCAGAAAAGTTACAAATCGATGGGCAAGATGAAAGCCGTACAACCCAAACTGGCCAAGCTCAAAGAGAAGTTCAAGGATGACAAGTCCCGTCTCAACAAAGAGATGATGGATCTTTACCGAACCCATAAGGTCAATCCTTTTGGCGGCTGCTTGCCGATAGTTGTACAGATTCCGGTATTTTTTGCCCTCTACCGGGCTCTGATGGTTGCGATTGAACTACGGCATGCTCCTTTTTTCGGCTGGATTATGGATCTATCAGCTAAGGATCCCTATTATATAACGCCCTTGATTATGGGGGCGACGATGTTTCTTCAGCAAAAAATGACACCAACCTCCGGAGATGCCATGCAGGCCAAGATGATGCTCTTCATGCCGATCATTTTTACCTTCATGTTTTTAAATTTCCCCGCCGGTCTGGTGCTCTACTGGTTGGTCAATAACGTGCTGTCGATTGGGCAGCAATATATGGTGATGCGCCAGACAGCGACATCATAATGAGGTAACGATATATGTCTACAGAGTTAGAGTTTGAAGGAAAGGATATCAGTGAAGCAGTTGAAAAAGCCTGTTTTGCCCATCAATTGACGGCAACGGAACTCGAATATGAAGTGGTTCGTCGTGAAAGTAAAAAGCTTTTCGGTTTTATCGGTGGCAAAAGTGCCCTGATTCGGATTAAGAAAAAAGAGATTGGCGGCAAACAGCTGGTTCAGGATCTGATAAAATCAACTTTTGGCGGTGAAGACACTGGCGACCGGAATCGAGACCGCAAGCCCAAAATTCTTGACCGTAAACCGGAAGTTTGCGGTCAAATTAAAGAGCTGAAAAATGGGGACGAAGAGTCTGTTAATCCCGAATTTGACAGCTCGGCAATCCACTCTTCTTTGTGTCGTGTCTTGGAGTTGATGGGGGTGGCCGCAACCGGCGCCCAGATTTCACAGAGCGAGAATGAGTTTCGCCTTGATATCCAGGGAGAGGATCTTGATATCCTGACCAAAAAACGTGGGGCCACTCTTGATGCCCTGCAGTTTATTGTTAACAAGATGCACGGTGTCAAAGGGGGTCGGATTTTCATTGATTGTGACGGTTTTCGTTCCCGTCACGAAGAGGATATCTCCGGTCTCGCCCGGCGTTTGGGAGCTAAAGCAAAACGCTTGCGTAAGCCGGTTACGATCAACTCCTTAAATGCCCATGACCGTCGCCTGGTTCATATGGCCTTACAGGATGACCCGGAGTTGCGATCCCGTAGTAAAGGTGACGGCGACTTCAAGAAAATTGTGATCTATCCGAATAATGCCCAGCGTCGGCGGCCCCGTCCCAAGGCTCCTGTGGCTGAAGCTGTATAACCCGGGTACGGAGTGATTCCTGAGACGATAGCCGCATTATCAACTCCGGCGGGATCCGGCGGGATTGCCATTATTCGCTTAAGCGGGCCTCGGGCCCATGCTATCGTCGAGCAGGTTTTTCGACCGTGGCCGCTCCGCCCCGATTTTTTTCATCTCTATCTGGGTTATTTCTATGACCCTGTCAGTAACCGGAATCTTGATCAGGTTCTGGTTACCCTGATGCCCCCCGGTCGTTCTTATACCGGTGAAGCAATGGCGGAAATCCATTGTCATGGGGGTGCCTACAACAGTAAAAAAATCCTCACTCTTCTTTTTTCCCTGGGGGCTCAAATCGCCGCGCCCGGCGAATTTACCAAAAGAGCCTATCTTAGTGGACGTCTTGACCTGACCCAGGCCGAAGCCGTAGCCTCTTTGATTGCGGCCGAGAGTGAAGCGGAATTGGCGGCGGCAACCGCCCAGTTGGCTGGCGGCCTGTCGGATTGTATCAGCCGGATGCTGATCTCGATAAATCAGCTTCTGGCAGCGGTTGAGGTCGAGATCGATCTGCTGGCCGAAGAGGGTCTAAACTACAGTCGAGAAAACTTGACCGATCCTTTAGTTAAACTTGAAAGGCAGTGCCGGGAGCTGCTCGACTCCTATCAGCGTGGCCGGATTTTGCAAACCGGTATCAAAGTTGTTTTGGCGGGCCGTCCTAATGTCGGAAAATCAAGTCTTTTAAATGCTCTGTTGGCCGAGGATCGGGTTCTGGTAAGTTCCATCTCCGGCACGACCCGAGATATTGTCAGTGCCCCCCTTGAGATTGCCGGAATCAAGGTCGAACTCTCTGATACGGCCGGTCTCGACAAACCTCAAGCTGAACTTGAGGCATTAGGTATGGCTCGAACTGAAAGATGGCTGGAGCAGGCCGGTCTGATTTTGTTGGTTTTCGACCAGAGTCGGGCCTTAAACGATTTCGATGACGAACTCTACGCTAAGATCAAAGCCAAGTCCCACCTTCTACTTCTCAACAAAGATGATCTGGAGCCGGTTATTACGGCAGCCCAATTGCAAGAGCGTTTCTCTTATCAGGGTCCGGTTTTGCGCTGTGTCGGAGCCCGGGAGCGGGTTGATATAAGTGAAGTGATCGCCGGTATAACCAGCTTTATTAAATCCCGAACCACGGTTTTTCCTGATAGTGTAATGATTTGTCAGCAGCGGCACTTCGATCTTTTAAGCAAAGTGTCCGAAGCCTTGGGCCGGGCTCTGGCCTTAGCTTACGAAACTGTGCCCCTGATCGACATGCTGGCCGAAGAACTGCATCAGATTCGTTTTCATCTCCTTAAGATCACCGGTCGGGAGCATGATGCTTCAGAAGGGCTTTTAGACATTATTTTTTCACAATTTTGTGTCGGTAAATAGGGCTGTGTGGCGTGAAGATCTTATAGCCGGAGCCCGTTTACTGGGACTCGAACTGACCACTCGACAGGTGGAGCAGTTTGTCGTTTATCTGCATGAATTAAAACGTTGGAACAAAACCTATAATCTGACCACGATCACCGAACCTTTAGAGGTGGTAAGCAAACATTTTCTTGATTCTTTAAATTACCTTGCTCCTCTCGATGGTGTCGGAGAGGTTCTTGATCTGGGCAGCGGCCCCGGTTTTCCGGGCTTGCCTCTGGCCATTGTTTTACCGAAAACAAAATTTACGCTGGTTGAAGCGCGGCGCAAAAAGACTATTTTCCTGACCTTCGTAAGCCGACAACTG
>DAOVTG010000071.1 GCA_030633185.1 Deltaproteobacteria bacterium | reverse complement strand
GCCCGGCAGCTCGAAAAGCTCGGGGTTGATGTTATCGAAGCCGGTTTTCCAGTCGCTTCAGAAGGGGATTTCGCCGGGGTCAAACTGGTCAGTGACGAGATCCGAGGTTGTCAAGTGGCTGGACTTGCTCGTGCCAATCTGAAGGATATTGATCGTGCCTGGGCGGCTTTGAAAGGTGGGGCTGATCCCCGGATTCATACCTTTATCGCGACATCATCTATCCATATGCAGCATAAGTTGCAAATGGAGCCCGATGCGGTTCTCGAGCAGGCGGTGGCTGCGGTTGGTTACGCTCGTACCCTGACCTCTAATATTGAATTTTCGGCTGAAGATGCGACCCGCAGTGATATCGATTTTCTGGTTAAAATCTTTACCGCCGTGATTAAGGCCGGGGCGACGACGATCAATATCCCAGATACGGTCGGCTATACCGTACCTCGTGAATATTTCTCATTGATCAGCTCAATCAGGGAGCGCCTGTCTAACGGTGGTGATGGCGTTGTTATCTCGGTTCATTGTCATAACGATCTTGGTCTGGCCACCGCTAATTCAATTGCTGCCATTCAGGCCGGGGCTCGGCAAGTTGAGTGCACAGTTAACGGCATCGGAGAGCGGGCCGGCAACTCTTCACTTGAAGAGTTGGTTATGGCCTTGCGCACGCGGCCCGATAATCTGGCTTATGAGACCGGTATCGTTACGACTCAGATCTATCCTGCCAGTCGTCTGGTCAGCCAGGTCACCGGTATCCGGGTCCAGCCCAACAAAGCAATTGTCGGGGCTAACGCTTTTGCTCATGAGGCCGGCATCCACCAGGATGGGATGTTGAAAAACAAAGCAACCTACGAGATTATGACACCTGAATCGATCGGTCTGCCGCAAAGTAGTCTGGTTATGGGCAAACACTCCGGTCGCCACGCTTTTCAGGAGAAAATCAATAACCTTGGTTACGAACTTGAGCCGCAACAGGTTGAGACTGCCTTTGCTGCTTTCAAAAAACTGGCGGACAAGAAAAAAGAGGTCTTTGATGAGGATATCGACGCTCTGATTGCCGATGAAATTATCCGTATTCCCCACTATTTCAAACTTAATTTCGTTAGTGTCAACAGTGGTACGGTAGCGATGCCGAGTGCTACTTTAGAGGTCGAAGTTGAGGGTGAAAGCCGGCATGGGGCTGAGTTTGGCGACGGTGCTATCGATGCGGTTTTCAAGACGATTAAACAGCTGACCAACACCCGGAGCCGTCTCTTGACTTATGAGGTTAAATCAATTACAGGGGGTGCGGACGCGCTCGGTGAGGTAACAGTCAGGATTCGCGAAGATGGCTTGACGGTTATGGGGCAAGGCGCTCATACCTGCGTTGTCGTTGCCAGTGCCAAAGCCTATATGAACGCTCTCAATAAACTTGAATATAAGAAACGTAACCGTCCCCAAGTGACGGTTTAGAGGGAGAACTTCATGTCCCAGACTATAACCGAAAAAATCCTTGCCTTTCATGCCGGTCTTGATAAGGTTGAACCCGGACAATTGATCGAAGCAGACGTTGATATTGCTTTGGCTAATGATGTGACGGCTCCGATTGCGATTGCCGAGTTTGAAAAACTCGGCGTGGAAAAGGTTTTTGATGACGAACGGGTACTCCTGATTCCCGACCATTTTACCCCCAATAAAGATATCAAATCTGCTGAGCAGGCCAAGATATTACGTGAGTTTGCCAAAAAACAGGGGCTCAAAAACTATTTCGAGATCGGCCGGGTCGGGATTGAGCATGTTCTCTTGCCGGAGCAGGGTCTGGTTTTGCCGGGCGATTTAATTATCGGAGCCGATTCTCATACCTGTACTTATGGTGCCTTGGGTGCTTTTGCTACCGGTGTCGGCAGTACCGATCTGGCCGCTGCTATGGCAACCGGCAAAGTCTGGCTCAGGGTTCCGGAATCCATTAAAATTGTCTATCACGGTAAATTGGCACCTTGGGTTGAGGGCAAGGATCTGATTTTGCATACGATCGGAATTCTTAAAGTTGATGGCGCTCTCTATCAGGCGCTTGAGATGACGGGTGAAACCATCGACACTTTGCCGATGTATGGCCGTATGTCGATGGCCAATATGGCGATTGAAGCGGGAGCTAAAAACGGGATTATCGCTCCTGACGAAATTACTCTCGACTATGTCCGGCCCCGGGCCCGCCGTGACTATACGCTTTTTGCCAGCGATCCCGATGCTGTTTATTGTAGAACTATCGAGATCGATGTTTCGACGATCAGACCCCAGGTGGCCTATCCGCCGCGGCCCGACAAAAGCCGTTCAGTTGATCAGGCGGCGGCCGATAAAATTGAGATCGACCAAGTCGTGATCGGCTCTTGTACCAATGGCCGGATTGAGGATTTTCGTTTGGCGGCGTCCTTGCTCAAAGGCCGGAAAGCGGCACCTTATATGCGTCTTTTAATTATTCCCGGAACCCAGGATGTCTATCGTCAGATGATCAAAGAGGGTTTGACCGAGATCTTTCTTGATGCCGAAGCCCTGATCTCGCCGCCGACCTGCGGTCCTTGTCTTGGTGGTCATATGGGGGTTTTGGCCGCCGGTGAACGGGCCGTGGCGACGACCAACCGCAATTTTGTTGGTCGTATGGGTCATCCCGAAAGCGAGGTCTACCTGAGTAATCCGGCAGTCGCCGCCGCCAGTGCTATTTTGGGCCGCATCGCAACCCCTGAAGAGGTGGTTTGAAATGAATATAATACAAGGAAAAGTTTGGAAATTTGGTGATGATGTTGATACTGATGCCATCATTCCGGCCCGCTATCTTAATACCTCGGATCCTCTGGAGCTGGCCAAACACTGTATGGAAGATGCCGATATAGAATTTGCCGGTAAGGTCAAAGTGGGCGACATCATAGTTGCCGGTAAAAATTTCGGTTGTGGTTCCTCTCGTGAGCACGCCCCGATTGCCATTAAAGCCGCCGGAGTAGCCTGTATTATTGCCCCGACTTTTGCCCGGATTTTCTATCGCAACGCTTTTAACACCGGGCTTATGATTCTCGAATCAGCCGAAGCCTCTTTGGCTATAGAAGCGGGCCATGAGGTGGTCATCAATCCCGCCGCCGGAACCATTAAGGATCTGACCATCGGTAAACAGTTTACGGCTCGGCCGATTCCCGAATTCATGCAGAAACTGCTCGATGACGGTGGGCTCATAGAACATTGGCGAAACCGCTTGTCTATCGAAATTTTTACTTAGCCAATCCACGACTTTATGTCAAACTGCCGGGATTGGGGTCATTGCTGGTAGCCGGTGCGTAAGCACCCCTGGCTTCGCTGTGAGCGTAGCGAGGAAGCACTCTTGGGGTGTGACCCCGTTTATGAGGGCGAAGCAAAGTTCAACACTACCCGCTGTAACTTAATGTTTAAATTAAAACAAAAAGACAGTTTTTTTACGGAGAAAAATGATGAACAAAGCAGGGTATAATGTTGCCGTAGTTGGGGCTACCGGTGCGGTTGGCAATGAGATGATAGCAACCCTTGAAGAGCGGGATTTCCCTGTGGCTCAATTGAAACTGCTGGCTTCGGCTAATTCAGTTGGTAAAACCTATGAATTCAAAGGGGCCGAATATGTGGTTGAGGAACTTACCGAGGACTCTTTCGATGGGGTCGATATAGCCCTCTTTTCGGCCGGTGGTTCAATCAGTGAAGCTTTTGCTCCGGCGGCTGCGGCCAGCGGTGCCGTGGTCATTGATAACACCAATGCTTTTCGCATGGATGACGATGTTCCTTTGGTCGTGCCCGAGGTCAATCCCGGAGCCATCGCCGACTTTCGCTCCCGTGGGATCATTGCCAACCCCAACTGTTCGACTATTCAGATGGTGGTTGCCTTGAAACCGATTTATGATGCCGTCGGGATTCGCCGGATTGTGGTCTCCACTTATCAGGCCGTCTCCGGCAGCGGTAAAAAAGCGATTGAAGAACTTGAAAAACAGGTTCTAGCCCTTCTTAACCAGGAAGCAGAATTGCCGGTTAACGTCTATCCCCACCAGATCGCCTTCAACTGTCTGCCGCATATCGATATTTTTCTTGAGAATGGCTACTCCAGGGAAGAGATGAAGATGGTTCGCGAGACCAAAAAAATCTTTAACGATGACATGATCGGTGTGACCGCTACCACGGTTCGGGTACCCGTTTTTTACAGCCATTCCGAATCGATTAATATCGAGACTGATGAGAAAATTTCGGTTGATGAAGTTCGGGAGCTTATGGAAAAAGCTCCCGGTGTTGAACTTGTCGATGACCTCTCTCAGAACCGCTATCCCCTGGCCATCAATGCCGCGGGTCAGGATGCCACTCTGGTTGGACGCATTCGTGAGGATGAGTCTATCGCCAACGGTATTAACCTCTGGGTCGTCGCTGATAACATCCGCAAAGGTGCCGCCCTCAATGCCGTTCAGATTGCTGAAACTTTGATCCGTGAATATCTCTAGGCACTTATCTGCCGCCCACCAGCCTGCCGAGGCCGCCCAAAACCGAGCCTTCACCCTTGTCGCTGCCGCCAGCAGAGGGGGCGTGGGCGAGGATGCGGTCGGCCATTCTGGAAAAGGGGAGGCTCTGCAGGTAGACGGTTCCGGTGCCGCTTAAAGTGGCCAGAAAAAGACCTTCGCCGCCGAAGAACATCGATTTAAGATTTCCGGTTGGCTCGCATTTAAACCCAGGTTAGCAAAACCGGCCCGAGAAAACAACGAAAAAACGACAATTGATGTTTAACCGCAGTCGTGGATTATTTTACTTGGCTGAATAGTTACGCTGTTTTTTTCTTTATTACGGGGTTGATTGTTTTGCCTGGAACAGGGTTGGGAGAGGGCATGGCGTCAGAGTCGGTTGGTGAGGTGAAAGAGCTTGTTCCGGAGATGGAGATTGGTGTTTTTGACGGTCTTCTGGGGGTTGAGATTATTTACGGTATCAGGGAGGTTGATGTCGAAAAAGGGGCGGTTGTTATCGTCAATGGCCGCAATGAGACCTTTGTCAAATATCGCGAAGTAATTAATGAACTGACCACTGCCGGTTTCTCGGTCTATACTTTCGACCATCGTGGCCAGGGTTTTTCCGGGCGTCAGCTTGCCGATCCCCATAAAGGTCATGTCGACAGCTTTGACGATTATGTTGCCGATCTTCACTTTTTTTTGGAACATATCGTTAAGCGGCGGTCGCACGACCATTGTTTGGTTCTGGCTCATTCGATGGGGGGTACTATCAGTTTGTTGTATGAGCTGCGTTATCCGGGAAAGTTTGCCAGCATTGTTATGAGCGCCCCGATGCTCGGTTTTTCCACCGCTCTCTGGCTTACCTTTTTGGGGCCGCCGCTCTTGTCTTTGCTCGGAGCTTTGGGACAGAGTCAAAGGTATTTTCCTGGAGGTGGTCCTTTCAAGCCGGAGTCTTTTCGCGATGATAACATTCTAACCTCTGATCGCAAGAATTATGATCGTAATCAGCGTCTCATGGTTGAGTATCCCCGGGTTCAGTTGGGTTCGCCGACCAACGCTTGGGTCAAGCAGGCTTTGGTGGCCATGGAGGAGATTTGGGACAGCCATGCTCAGGAGGCGGTCGAAGAGGTTATGGTGGGGGCTGAAAGTTTGCATTCACCGCTCCTGATTCTTCAGGCCGGGGCGGATCAAGTAGTTGATAACCTAGCGCAAGAGCGATTTTTTTGCGGCCGAGCCGGCAATTGTGAACTTCAGGTAATTGAGGAGGCTCGGCACGAGATTTTGGAGGAAAGACCGGAGCTCCGGGAGATGGCCGTGAAGGCCATGCTGGATTTTTTTGAACGGGTTTGTGGTGATTGATTTTGCCATCTACTTTCATGAATTCAAGGTATCCCGTACCTGGAGGGCGGTTTTTTTCTCATCGACCAGCAATAGCAATCCGGCCCCTAAAATAAAAAAGATGGCAATCGAGGCAATTCCGGCCCGCGAACTGCCGCTGGTCAGCGCTACGATGCCGACCAGCATGGGTCCCAAAATCGCGGCAAATTTGCCCAGTAAATTATAAAATCCAAAAAATTCGGCGGCATATGCCGGCGGAATCATTCTGGCATAATAAGAGCGGCTTAAGGCTTGGATGCCCCCTTGCACCAGTGCGATCATCACGGCCAGCAGGTAAAACTCGTAGATTTCGTCCATTACACTGGCCCAGAGAACGATAAAAAGATAGATCAAGATCGCCGTAAAGATCGCTTTTTTGGTTCCCCATACCTGTGCCAACTTGGCAAAAAACAAGGTCGCCGGGAAACCGATGAACTGGACAAGCAGCAAAGCGGTGATCAGGCTTTTGCTATCAAATCCAAGGGCCATGCCGTAGTCCACGGCCATCCGGATGATGGTGTCGACTCCGTCGATGTAGAGCCAGTAAGCGACCAGAAAGAGCTGAAGGCCTTTGAGTTTCGAGACCTTTTTGAGGGTCTTGACAAGCCTCCGGTATCCTTCTGTTGCAACCTTAATGGTTCCTTTTACCGTATCGTTTTTCGGTTCCCGAACCAAGAGGAAAAGCGGCAGTGAAAAGAGAGCCCACCATAAAGCAACACTGAAAAAGGAGAACTTGACGGCCTGGGCTTTACCTGAAAGAGCGAACCAGTCGGGCTGCTGTACCATCATAACATTCAGGGCAAAGAGCAGGCCTCCGCCGAGATACCCCAAGGCAAATCCTAATCCAGAAACCCGGTCAATTTCTTTTTCCCCGGCAACCGAGGGGAGCAGTGCATCGTAAAAGATATTTGACCCCATAAAGCCGATGTTGCCCAGGACATAAACAAAGATGGCCATCTCCCAGGCCCCTTTTGAGACCAGGGCCAGCGCGGCGCTCATCAAAATTCCTAAGTAGGCAAAAAGAAAAAGAAACCGTTTCTTGAGTCCCCCGGCATCGGCAACGGCACCCAGTAGCGGGGCAATCAGGACGATTAGCAGGCTTGAGAGGGAGTTTGCGGCCCCGAGCTGCGCCGTACTTACAGTGACATCGGCACTGGCACTGAAATACTCTTTGAAAAAGAGTGGGAAAAATCCGGCCATGACGGTTGTCGCATATGCCGAGTTGGCCCAGTCGTAGATGGCCCATGCATAGATGCTTCGTTTATCGTTCATTAAGGATGTCATATAAAATTAGATTTGGAAAAGAGGCTTTTCAAGCCCCCAAAAGTACCAAAAACAAAGTGATAACGCAATTTAAAAATGAGTTTCCAACTATAAACGCAGGATATCGGAACTTCTTACGACACCAGCAAATTTCATAAAAAAACTTGCAGGATTAGCTATTTTCTGTCGATGTGTTATAACTGCTGTCTGGAACAGATTTCCAAACAAGTTCGAATCCTAAGTTTTGGGAGACCTTTATGTCTGATATTTCTGTTATTAAAGAGCGTATAAGTCAACGTCTGAATCAAAATCTGGAGTTGCGGCGGCGGCGGGAACAAGCTAATCTGGCCTGGCTTCAGGCCAATATGAATCCCTATTTCTTCCTGACTATGGAAGAGTATCATGATGCGATTGATCTGTTGGTTGCCGGTCTTGATACGCTGGGTTTGAATCGGCATCTACTGCTTGCCGATCGTGAGGAGTTGCGGATTACGGCCGGGTTAAATCAGGCTGGCTCGATCTATGAAACATTGACTCGGTTGCAGCAAAAACCGACTTATGCCGAAATTACTCACTCTTATGGGAGTCTTCCTGGCAGCGAGGCGGTGCTTGAGATTCAGCGTTATGAATTTAAGCAGGTTTCCAGTCGAGAGGTGCGGGCAGCCCGGGATGTAAAACTGCCGCGCGGCCTTTTAAAAAAGGTTGAGTCGGCGTTGCGTCAGCTCTATCCGGAGTTCAATTTTTCTAAACTACATTCCGGGCTTACTCTTTTGGCAGCCAATAATGCTGATTATCTTAAAGTGTCACCGCCGGAACGACTGGCCCGGTTGCTCTGGCTCTATCAGCAGGGGTGTCGCTATGACGGCCTCTATTTTGCTGTGGAAGAGGGGGTCGATGTTTGTGATCATCTCGAGACCCGGATCCTGTTTTCCGTCGGCAACCCTCCCGGACAGGGGTTTCTTGAACAGGTGCTTGAGGTTTTTCACCGGCTTGGCGGGCGGGTTAGTCGAGCCTATTGTCTTGAAATTGCGACCGGCGTTAATCCTCATTTTCTAGGCACTTTTTATCTTGAAAAAAGCTCTCTTCTGAGGCCTGAGTTCTATCGGCGTCTTAAACAAGAGCTCTATAATACCCAAATTCTAACCAATAAAGGGAGTCTCTATCGCCAGTATGTGTTAGGCAATCTGGCCGACAGCCAGGAACTTTTGCTGATTAATGCGATGGTCGCTTTTAGCCATACCAACCTGGCTCACAGCCAACCGGATATCTATGACTTGAGTGAGGTTCGCCGCGCTTTTCATACGAGTCCAGAGATTGCCCTGGCCCTGGCCGCTTTTTTTCGGGCCCGCTTTTCACCTGAGTTTGATGAACGCGAAGTGGAGTGCCCCCGCTTACAGGAAAAGGTTGAAAAAATGATTGCCGGTTATAATACCGGTCATCGTCATTTTGATGATCTGCGCCGGACTATTTTTGCGACCGCGCTTCTGTTGGTTCGTTATACTTTGAAAAGTAACTTTTTCGTGCCCGAGAAACACGCTCTCGCTTTTCGTCTCGATCCGGCTTACCTGCAAGAGCTGGCGGCCGAGTTTACGGCCGACTTTCCGGCTGGTGCCCCGCCCTTTCGCATCACTTTTTTCTATGGTCGTTATGGTGCCGGTTACCATGTCGGTTTTTCCGATATTGCCCGTGGCGGTTGGCGTACGATCTCTTGTTCAACGGCGGATGATTTTTTGGCTACAGCCGGAACCCTGCTGCGTGAGGTCTACGTTTTGGCCCATACCCAGCATCTGAAAAATAAGGATATCTATGAAGGCGGCTCGAAGATGGTGGTCGTTCACGATGTCAGTGATCTTAGTGATAAATCGGCCCGCTTGCAGAGTCTCTATAAGTTGCAGTACGGTTTTATTAACGCCTTTTTTGATCTCTATGTGACCGATAGTGATGGTCGGGCGAAAAACCCTCTGGTGGTTGATTACTATGTTGAGGAGGAACCGATTGAATTGGGCCCGGATGAGAATATGCATGATCCGATGATTGAGCTGATCGCCAAACAGTCGCAAAAGCGCGGCTATATTTTGGGCAGCGGCGTGATTTCCAGTAAAGCGGTCGGTATTAATCACAAAGAGTACGGGGTGACCTCTTTAGGTGTCATCACCTTCGCCGAGATCACTATGGCCGAACTCGGTATCGATATGCGTAGCGATGATTTCAGGGTCAAACTGACCGGTGGGCCGAATGGTGATGTTGCCGGAAACGCCATGCGTCTGCTCCTGGAGCGCTCACCGCAGGTGAAAATTGTTTTGATCGTGGCTGGTTCCGGGGTGCTTTTTGATCCTGACGGTCTCGATCATGAAGAGCTGGGGCGCATCACCCTGAAAGAGAATATCGACGCTTTTGCCCCGGAAAAACTTAATCCCGGTGGCTTTCTGCTGCTCAGTCGCGAGCGCCGCCGGGAGGGGTTGGCCGAACTCTATAAACGGCTGGCCCGTGGGGTTGATGGGGTTAGTGAAGAGTGGGTTACGGCCGATGAATTTCATCGTGAGTTTGACCATGCAATCTTTGCCGTGCCAGCCGACCTTTTTATTCCGGCCGGGGGGCGGCCAGAGACGGTTGATATTAACAACTGGGAGAATTTCTTCTCGGCTGACGGCAGCTCGACCTGTCGGGCGATCGTCGAAGGGGCGAACTCCTTCATTACCCCGGCGGCCCGCGAAAAGCTTCAGGAAAGAGGGATTGTTGTAATCCGCGATGCCGCCGCCAATAAATGCGGCGTAATCTCATCTTCCTACGAGATTATTGCCAATCTGGTGCTTTCGGAACGGGAATTTATCAAAAATAAGGATGAGTATGTCAATGATGTTCTAAAAATTCTGGAAAAACGAGCCGCTGACGAAGCCCATTTGATTTTTCGCCGTCGCCGCCAGAGCGGCAACCAGCAATCATATACCATGATTGCGAACTCTCTAAGTATGGAGATAAACCATAATTACAGCCGTCTGTTTAACTATTTTCAGGAGCATTCCGAACTTCTCGATACACCTCCCATGCGCCGGGTGCTGAAATCGCACCTTCCGCAATTTCTCCGGCAAGCCCGTTATCTGGCGCGCCTGCCGCAACGCCTGCCGTTAAAATATCGGGCCGCCATGGTGGCTGCCGAAGTGGCCGCCAGAATGGTCTACGACGATGACTGGGGCAGTGATTTCGGAGTCGATCTAGCCGCCTACGTCAAACGAAAGTTTTGATGGCGTCGTAAAAAGTTCCGATATCCTGCGTTGTTGTGGTTCTCCAGACACTCGACATACTGCATGTATGGTCTCGCGCCTGGAGAACCACAACAACTTGTCTATCGAAATTTTTACTTAGCCATCCCGTAACTTCTAAATAACTACTTGCAACCACTT
>DAOVTG010000258.1 GCA_030633185.1 Deltaproteobacteria bacterium | reverse complement strand
TTGAAGCTATATATATAATTTAAATAGTTCATCAATAATGTCCAAGCGTTATATGGGTTGGTTGCTGGAGGATGAAATTCGCAAAAATGCAAAATGTTATTAGCATAACAATAGCACTCAAATACATTTTTTTCGTTGACTTGAGTCAAGAATGGCTGTTTTGCATGGGAGGTAGTTTACTTTCAGTTATTTCAAAATCGATGGCAGCCAGAGGCTGATAATCGGAAAGCAGGTTACCAGGGCAATAGCTATGAACAATAAAAAAAAGAAAAGGGAGAACGGCGCGGCTAAGAATCCGATCTCAATGACCATAACCATAATAATTCCGTAATGGATGAGATCGATTTGATAGCGATGAAGGCTATCAACAAAGGGGATAAGATTAACATGGTCGAGACGTTGTCCATCACCGATCCTAAAACCAGAAAGAGAAGATTGATGCCCTCGTAAAAAGCGTTTTCAGACCGCTGAGTGCGGCCACACATCTAAAACGAGCATAAAAATTTGATTAGTTTGGCCCTAAAAATGGCTTGTATACAATTTTAAAGTATCAATGATAATAGATTGTTACAGTTACCTCGTTAGAAGGTGGCGAGAGCGGCGGGAATACCTTGTCCCAGAAGGTGACTGAATGTCGCAAAAGAGAAATCGTCATCTTCGCGCCAGCCCCCTCGGCGCGATTTGATCAGGATTTAGATGGTAAAGATAACCCCGACCAGCAGGCCGGGGCCGATTCCGGCCATAAAGCGCACTTTCCCCACCCCTCACTCGTAATCATATCAGCTTGTTCATGTTGATTTTTCCAATAGGCAACCGTTCTTGTGAGATATAAGTATTCTTGTTTTGTGATTGTAACTGAGGGTGATATAACAACGACTTGATCATAGCGTTGTCCGACCACAAAGGACTCTTTTTGACATGAAATATTCATGTCAAACGTTATATCAGAAAAATTCAGTTGTGTTCCGATCTTTTTTTACTTTTTTTAGCAAGCCGAATATTTGCCACTGATTTATAATCTCTTCCAATAAAATGCCAAATTTTTCATTGATCTCCTGTTGAAATGAGGTCGCCATTAGTTCCGCCTCAGCCAGCTTAGTCAAGAAATAATCATTTTCGCGATTACGTTTGCGTAGAGAGGAAAACCGCTTATTTAAAGTTGTCGGCTGGTCGAATTCAATCAGAAAATCAATTAAAGGTATCAATCGTTCTTCAAAGGTAGTGGGGATAAAGTCTTTTTCCGGTAAACCATATTGAACCGCTTCCCGGCGGTTAAGACCATAAAGGATATGTGAGGCGCAAACGAAGGCCTCTTGATGATGACCGAGATTGGTGAGCAGCTTATAGCCTTCGACACCATGTTGGATGGGGTCATGGGTTACGTAGCGGCCGATATCATGGAGAAGGGCGGCTGAACGCAGAAAATTGCAATCGAGGTCAACTTTTTCCTTTAATACCGCAGCGATAATGGTTGCCGAGTCAGCTACGGCCAGGCAATGCTGAATCCACGGTGCTCCGTTGCCGTAGTGATTTAGTATTTCTAAAGCGTTTTCATATGAAAGCATATTTCACCGTGATTTAGATAGCGTTTGCCAGCCGCCGCCGAGGGCTTTGTAGAGGCGTACGAGATTGGTGGTTACTGCTCCCTCACTTAAGGTCAGTTGATCTTGTAAAATCAGGAGTGAGTGTTGGGCGTCGAGAACATTATTAAAATCGACGAGGCCGACCTGGTATTGGTCTTGGGCGAGTTGGTCGGCTTTTAAGGCCGCCTTTGTGGCTGCGAGCAGGGATTGATAGCGGCGCTGCTGGTTGGCATAAGCTACGAGGACGTTTTCGATCTCCTCCTGGGCTTGGAGGACGGTCAGTTCGTATTCAGTCAAAGCCTGTTCCTGGAGGGAGGAGTGAATTTCGATGTTCTGGCGGATGGCGTTGCCGTGAAATATCTTCCACGAAATCGACGGGCCGAAATCCCAGATTCGGTTAGCGGCGGTGAAAAAGTTTCCGGTCGAAAGCGATTCAAGTCCGATACTGCCATTTAGTCTGAATCGCGGATAAAGATCGGCCGTCGCCACTCCGACGCGGGCGGTTTGGGCGGCCAGTCGACGTTCGGCTCGGCGAATATCGGGCCGTTGGCGTAAAGCTTCGGCCGGAACTCCTATAGCCAGTTGCAGCGGCGGCGCCGGAATTGGCTTTCTTGCGGCTAACTCGGCGTGGACGGCTCCGGGGGGCAGGCCGAGCAATACGGCCAGGCGGTTTTTGGCGGCTTCGAGCCGGGTTTGAATAACCGGGATTTGGGATCGGGTTCGTTCCAGATTATAGAGCGATTGCTGTACGGCCAATTCATCAATGATGCCGGCCTGAAAGCGTGAGTCGTTTAAGTCGTAGGTCTCTTGCTGGGCTTTAAGGTTGGCTTCAATTACGGTCAAGCCGTTTTGGTAGGTGCGCACATCAATATAGTTTAAGGCTACTTCCGCCAGCAAGCTTACAAGTACGTCATGTAAATTTTCCTGCGCGGCTTCAACTTCCGCCGTGTCGGCCTCGACCGCACGCCGGATGCCACCAAAAACATCGAGTTCCCAGCCGGAATCAAACTCAACCGTGTAAAGTTCATCTTCTCTCCCTTTGCGGTCGCGATGTTTGTCGGCGGAGGCACCGCCATCCAGAGTCGGGAAAAAATAGGAGCGACTGATTCCCCGGCGGGCTCGGGCTTCGCGGATTCGGGCTCGGGCTGTCTGCAAGTCGAGGTTACCGCTGACGGCTCGCTCAGTCAGGCTGGAGAGTTCTGGATCATCGAGAACTTTCCACCAGCGAGCCATAGTTCCGGGTTCCGGAAGCCCGGCGTTGAGGCCGCCTTTTAGTTCGGTTGACCATTTTCCCGGAGTTTCAGGTTTTACCGGGATATAGTCCGGGCCGACAGCGGCACAGCCGCTTAAGCCTAAAACCGCGACGATTAGCAACAGGATGATTGCTGGGTACCTTATCAATCTTGAGCAAGTATACCTGCAAGCTTGTTGAGTGAATTTTTTTTCGTTCATGGATATCTCTTTTATCTAATTGGACTAATTGGTCTAATTTCTCTAGGTTGAAGCGGATAAAGTTGAACTTTGCTACGCCGTGAGCGTAGCGAGGAAGTGCCCTTGGGGTGCGCTCTCATTAACGGGGTCACATCTTGACAAATGGCGGGTCAAAACTTGATGCCCTCGTAAAAAGTCACGGGATGGCTAAGTAAAAATTTCGAGATACAAGATGTTGTGGTTTTTCAGGCGGGAGACGATAGATGTAGTATGTCGAGTGCCATGCAGAAATATGGATGTAAAGATGTTTCAGAAAAGTTACCAAACCCTAGATTTTACAATGGCACCGTACATTTAAAGGAAGTTGATAACTTGATA
>DAOVTG010000277.1 GCA_030633185.1 Deltaproteobacteria bacterium | reverse complement strand
TACTACATCGTTGGGAATGGTGCCGGAGAGTGAGCGGATTCCGGTTTCCCCTGATATCCTCAAACCGTCAATGGTGGTCATGGATATTGTCTATAATCCGCTTAAAACCAAGTTGTTAGAGGCTGCTGCAGAGTGTGGTGCTGTGACCATTGACGGGTTAGAGATGTTTATTGGTCAGGGGGTTTTGCAGTTTGAATTGTGGACCGGTCAAAAGGCTCCTCTTAAAGTCATGCGTCGGGCTGTTCTTGAGAGATTAGGAGATTGCAAATGTTAGAGATCAAACCGCGAACTATAACCAGATCCGAGGTTCGGGTACCCGGGTCAAAAAGTTATACACACAGGGTTCTGATTGCCGCCGCTCTGGCGCATGGGAAAAGTTCTATCGATGGCGCTCTCTTCAGCCGGGATACAGAGCTAACGGCATCAGCTTTGACCAAAATGGGAGCTCGGATAAGGGCGGACGTAAAAAATAGACATTTTGACGTAGTTGGTACCGGTGGGTGCTTAAGTTCCAGTCATAGTGATATCTTTCTTGAAAATTCAGGCACTTCGATGCGCCTGCTGGCGGCGGTTGCGGCTTTGGGCAAGGGTGATTATATCCTGGACGGAAGTCAGCGGATGCGGCAGCGGCCGATGGCTGAATTGCTGGCCGCTTTACTACAACTCAATATTCCGGCCAAATCTCTGCATGGTAATGGCTGTCCGCCGATCTGTATCGGCGGTGGTTTGGTTGAAGGCGGCCCGGTGCAGATTGACTGCGGGGTCAGCAGTCAATATCTTTCGGCTCTCCTCCTAATGGGGCCTTTAACCGAAAAGGGGCTTGAGATTGAAGTAATAAAAGGCCCGGTTTCACGTCCCTATGTTGATCTGACCTTGACCGTGATGAAGGGTTTCGGGGTTGAAGTTAAACATCAGGGCTATAGTCGTTTTACGGTTCCCGGTGGCCAGTGTTATCGGGCCGGGGAGTATCTGGTTGAACCGGATTGTTCTCAGGCCGGATATTTCTGGGCGGCCGCGGCAATTTCCGGTGGAGAGATCAAGGTTAATGGTATTAAAGCTGATTCGGCTCAGGGAGACCTTGGTTTTATCCGGGTTCTGGAGAAGATGGGCTGTGCTCTCAGTTTTGAAGATGACGGTATTACCGTGATTGGCGGGCCTTTGCAGGCGCTTGAAGTCGATATGGGCGATATGCCCGATCTGGTGCCGACCCTGGCGGTGGTTGCAGCCTTTGCCAAAGGAACTACGGTGATGACCAATGTGGCTCATCTGCGCGCCAAGGAGAGTGATCGTCTGGCGGCAGTAGCCGCTGAATTGGGGAAAATGGGGATTGAGGTAAACTGTGGTGAGGATTTTATTACCGTAAGCGGTGGCCGGCCGCAGGGGGCGGTGATCAAAACCTATGATGATCATCGTATCGCCATGAGTTTTTCACTGATTGGCCTCAAGGTTCCAGGAGTCATGATTGAAGATGAAGATTGCGTCGGCAAATCATTTCCCGATTATTGGTCGGTTTTGGACACCCTATAATATTTACGATCAGAGATTATGAATAATATCAATCTGGTTGGTTATCGAGGTTGTGGAAAAACTGCGGTCGGGCGGAAGCTGGCTGAGGTTTTGCGCCGGTCTTTTATTGACAGCGATGCCGTCATCATCGAGCGGGCCGGGCTTTCTATCGCGGAGTTTGTGGTTGAGCATGGTTGGGAGCGTTTTCGTCGGCTTGAAACTGAAGTTTTAATAGATTGTTGTCAAAAAAATGGGGTCGTGCTGGCGACCGGCGGTGGGGTGGTTCTGGCCCGTGAGAATCGCTCTCTTTTGCAAAAAAGCGGTATTACTTTATGGTTGCAGGCAAGTCCTGAAACCATACTTGGACGTCTTGATAACGATCCTCAAAGTTTGGCTTTAAGACCGCCTTTGAGCTCTCTTGATCGGGTTGATGAAATTCTAGCCGGGCTCAAGGAGCGGGAACCACTCTACCGGGAACTGGCTGATTTTATAATTCCGGTCGATCAGTATGGGATTGATGAGATTGTTTCTCGGATTGTCAAGATCTTAGAGAAAGAAAATTGATGAAATTTACGAAACAAGCATGCACGTAATAAAATTATGGAATACATTATCCCTTTTTCTTTGAGTCGTCAGTTGACTTGAATTAAATAAGGTGTCCCCGGAACTCTGGAACTCAATGGATTGTTGATAAGCTGGATCAGGCCGCACATTCCTATTAAAAAGCGTCCAAATTTCAGTGAATGTTAATATTGCCATTACAAACCTCTTGCAAGTGCCAGCCTCCCCAAAGAAGAGCTTCTCAGCGAATAGGGTCTTGATGTTACGTAAATAGAGTGAACCCCTTTAGCTCTCAGAAGTGTGGTGATGGAGATGTGAGTTGCACAAAAAGACCTTCGTATTTTTCGTGGTGATTGTGCCTTCTTGCAGTAAAATCTTTTTGGTTTCAGCTAGGAGGCTGTTCGAGAATGCCATCCCCCCCAGCTCTTTGTTATTTTTTTTAAAATAATGCTCGAAATACTAAGTGTATGTTGCGCCCGAAGGAAGTGCCCTTGGGGTATGCTTTGTTTTCAAAAAATGCCTCGATCTGAGAAAAAATTTCTATTCTCGGACAGCCTCCTAGTGCGCCATCTCATTGAATCAATACTTCCTTTTCGCAATTCAACATATTTACTAACTCAGTGTTAATTAGCTATCTAAAATCAAATATTACCTC
>DAOVTG010000018.1 GCA_030633185.1 Deltaproteobacteria bacterium | reverse complement strand
GAAAAAAGTTCATTTGATTGGAATCTGCGGAACGGCGATGGCGGCTTTGGCGAGTATGCTGCAGGAGCGGGGTTGGCAGGTGAGCGGTTCCGATGCCGCCGCTTATCCGCCGATGAGTGATTTGTTGGCGGCCCGGGGTATTGGGGTGGAGCCTGGTTATGATGGTGCGCGGCTGGATGAGAGTTTTGATCTAGTGGTGGTCGGTAATGTTGCGGCCCGCAGTAATGTTGAGGCGGTGCGGGCGCAAGCGTTGGGCCTTTGCTGTCGGTCGCTACCGGAAACTTTATGGTATGAATTTTTATCGTCTTCCGACCGCCGCCTGGTGGTGGCGGGAACCCATGGCAAGACGACAACAGTCTCGATGCTGGCTTGGTCTCTGGAGAGTAGTGGGGAGGAGCCCTCTTTTATGATTGGCGGGGAGTTGAAAAACTTCTCAACCAACTATCGGCTTGGTCGGGGCGCTGATTTTGTCCTTGAAGGGGATGAATATAACAGCGCCTTTTTTGATCGTCATGCCAAATTTCATCACTATCGACCGACCCATCTGATTGTTACCGGTATCGAGATGGATCATGTTGATCTTTTTTCCAGTATTGACGAGATTATTGAAGAGTTTCGCAAGCTGATCATGGCTCTGCCGTCGAACGGATTGCTGGTGGCGTCAGCCGATTGCCCGGTGCTTAAAATGTTGTTGCCAAAAGCGCCTTGCCAGGTATTAACTTATGGTTGGTCAAAAGGCTCAGATTATCGTTTGTCTGACTATCAAGCGCTGGCCGATGGCGGTCTGATCAGTTTTAAGGCTCCTGGTAATAATCAAGAGGAGATAAAGGTTGCAGCGATTGGCCGCCACAATGGTGAGAACGCCTTGGCGGTGGCCATCCTGCTCCGAGCTTTGGGGTTTTCGCAAATGGCGGTGGCCGAAGGTTTAGGTTCCTTTAAAGGGATCAAGAGACGTCAGGAGTTGGTGGGCCGTTGTGGAGAGTCTATTTATATCAGTGATTTTGCTCATCATCCGACCGCAATCAGTAAGACTCTTGAGGCTTTGCGGGAGCATTATCCCGAGCATCATCTGTTGGCGGTTTTTGAACCTCGAACCGCGACCAGTCGGCGCAATCTCTTTCAAGAAAAGCTTGAAGGAGCCTTTACTGCGGCCGATGAAGTTCTTCTGGCTCCGGTTTACAGACTGGAGAACCTGGAAGCGGATGAGGCTCTTGATACTAAGCGTTTGGCGGCAGCTATCGAGGCTGGCGCAAAACCAGCCCAGGCCGTGAGCAATATTGATGCACTATATGATATTCTCAAACTAAGAGCCGGGCGCAAAGAGCTGGTTCTTCTTATGAGTACAGGAGATTTTGGCGGTCTTTTTCGGAGACTTGCCGACGATGTCTGGTGTGAGTAAAGATTAAATTCGGTTGACAAGCCTGAGTTCAATGAGTATAGAGGCCCACTCTGTATCTGATGGGCTTTATTGTAAGGTGTTTGGCTACGGTCTCCAAGTTGTCCCCGGTTATGGAGAGCGAAGCGGCGTTCGACGCTGTTTGCTATAGCTTTATAGTGAGTGGTTGAATATTTACGCTTTAGATTTAAGGGTTCATATGTCCATGCTCAAAGAGTTGTTGGTGCTTAATCGCACGATGAAAATTGTGATTGCGGTGATTGCGGTATCGTTGACGATTGCTCTCTTTTTTCTCTGGCGGGAGATGTCGTATAAGAGTATGGGGCAGAACGCTGCTTATAAGGCACCGATGAATGTCTATACCCAGGCTGAAAAGTTGATGATACGGGGTAAATTTGATCGGGCTCTGAAACGTTACTCCGAGGCGGAGAAAATGTTGCGCGAAATCCCTGGCATTGATCTGAGTCAGGATTTTTACTTTGGTATTGTCAACAACGCTATCGGTACCGTGCTTTTACGGGTCGGGATCTATGGTAAAGGTGAGAGCGGGATTAATAGTCGGCTTGATCTGGGGAAAGATCGTGAAAGTATTTTGCAGGCGCTGGGTCATTTTACGCTCTGTGTGAATGTTTATCAGAAATGGTTGGCTGCCAATCGGCCTGGTGCAGATGAAATTGTGGCCCTTTTAGAGAGTCGTCAGGGAGTGGCTGAGGACAAGATTGAATTGGAACCTTACGAGCGTTATGAACGGGCTCTTTCAGTGAGCTTGACCAATTGCGGTATGGCACAACGTTATCTGGGTGATCTGCTGGCGGCGGAACAGTACTACCATCAGGCTCTGGCCATGTGGGATGAAAACCGAACGGCTGTCGCTAATCTGGACTCTATGCATAAAGTAGCTGCTGAAGAAGCCGGAGAAGAAGTTGTTGAAGAAGTGGAGTCAGAACAAAAAATGCTTGACAAGTAGCCGCGGAACTGTTAGAAGCGCTGGCTCTTTTCGATTACGTAATAATTTAGATAGTTTGGGACGGAGATAAATAAATGCCGACGATTAATCAGTTGGTTCGTAAAGGTAGAAAGCAGATCAAGAAGAAGACCACGGCTCCGGCGCTGAAAAGTTGCCCGCAGAAGCGCGGGGTCTGTGTCAGGGTCTATACAACGACGCCAAAAAAACCTAACTCAGCCTTGCGTAAGGTTGCCAGAGTACGGTTGACCAATGGTTTCGAAGTGACTTCATATATTCCCGGAGTCGGCCATAATCTGCAGGAGCATTCAGTAGTTCTGATTAGGGGTGGCAGGGTCAAAGATTTACCTGGTGTCCGTTATCATGTTATCCGTGGTACACTCGACAGTGTCGGGGTTCAGGATCGTCGTAGTGGACGTTCCAAGTATGGGGTCAAGCGGCCCAAATAAGTTTTGGCCCTTAAATAGAAATTTACTTTATTAGTTACAATTTAGAATTCCCGAGGGTTTAGATGGCCAGAAAGAGAGATATAGAAAAACGCATAATCAATCCTGATCCGAGATTTCAAGATCGTCAGGTGGCTAAATTTGTTAACGGCCTGATGCTTGATGGTAAAAAAAGCGTGGCTCTGGGTATCTTTTATGGAGCTATGGATCTAATCGGTGACCGGGTTGATGAGGAGCCTCTGGCAGTCTTTAAAAGTGCTTTAGAGAATGTCAAGCCTCTGGTTGAGGTGAAATCCCGCCGGGTTGGTGGTGCTACATATCAGGTTCCTGTAGAGGTCTTGTCTGATCGAAAAATGGCTCTGGCGATCCGCTGGCTCATTGGTTACTCCCGTTCTCGAGGGGAGAAGAGTATGGCCCAAAAGCTGGCGGCGGAATTACTTGATGCTGCGGCTAAACGCGGTAATGCTGTCAAAAAGCGTGAGGATACGCATAAGATGGCTGAAGCTAACAAGGCCTTTGCCCACTATCGTTGGTAACGGGGGATGGTAAGTTGATGTGCGTCAGTGTTCTATAGAGAGGTATCGCAATATTGGCATTATGGCCCATATTGATGCCGGTAAGACCACAACAACTGAGAGAATTTTATACTATACAGGCATATCTCATCGTCTTGGTGAAGTTCATGACGGCACCGCGACGATGGATTGGATGGAACAGGAGCAGGAGCGGGGGATTACAATTACCTCGGCATCAACCACTTGTTTCTGGCGCGACCACCGAATCAATATAATCGACACTCCGGGGCATGTTGACTTCACGATTGAGGTTGAACGGTCACTGCGGGTACTTGATGGAGTGGTGGCTCTTTTTTGCGCGGTTGGCGGGGTTGAACCGCAGTCTGAGACTGTATGGCGACAGGCGGTAAAGTACCAGGTACCGCGACTTGCTTTTGTTAACAAGATGGATCGCATCGGCGCTGATTTTGATCGAGTCGTGACCATGATGCGTGAACGACTGGGGGCTCGACCCTTGGTTTTGCAACTGCCTGTAGGTGAAGAAGATAGTTTTACCGGGGTGGTTGATTTGATTGCCGAGCAGGCAATCTGTTTCGATCAACGTTCTTTGGGAACTGAATACGAAGTGCGCGCTGTACCCGAGGAGATGATCCCGAGGGTTGCGGAATATCGCAAAAAATTGATGGAAGATCTTGCTGATCTAGACGACGATTTTGCTATGCTTTATCTTGAGGATGAAAAGATAAGCGAAGCCGAAATCCGAGATTTGGTCAGAAGATCGACTTTGTCATCTCTGGTGACGCCAGTTTTATGCGGATCCGCATTTAAGAACACCGGAGTACAACCACTGCTTGACGCTATCGTTGACTATTTACCCTCCCCTTTAGAGGTTAAAGATGTGGTCGCGGTTGAAGTCGAGAGTGGGATTTCGGTTAAAGTTGTGGTGAGTGATGAAGCGCAGCCGACGGCTTTGGTATTCAAAATCTTGACTGACCCGCATGTTGGGCAGCTGGCTTTTTTACGTTTGTACTCAGGGGTTGTGGAATCTGGTATGCAGATCTACAACAGTAGTCGCAAACGTAATGAGCGAGTCGGCCGCCTGCTTAAGATGCACGCCAATAAGCGTGAAGAGGTCAAAAAGATTTTTGCCGGAGATATCGTCGCTGTTGTCGGACTCAAAGGCAGTACCACTGGTGACACTCTCTGTCTCAAAGAGAACGCAATTCTTCTCGAGAGTTTGGAGGTGCCGGAGCCGGTAATCGGGGTTGCGATTGAACCCTTAAGCCAGAGTGACCATGAGCGTTTGGGCATGGCCCTCGAGAGATTAGTGGCTGAAGATCCCACCTTTAAAGTAGAAATCGATGAAGAGAGCGGCCAGACCATAATTTCAGGGATGGGTGAACTTCATCTAGAGATTATCGTCGATCGTCTCGCCCGGGAGTTTAAAGTCAACGCCAATGTTGGCAAACCGCAAGTTGCCTACCGGGAAACCATCACCAACTCAATTGATTGCGAAGGGCGCTTTATCCGGCAAGATGGGGGCCGCCCGCATTACGGCCACGTTTGCTTGAGGTTAGAGCCGATCGGCAGTGAGCAGGGATTTTGCTTTGTCGATCAGATTGAGGCCGAAGAGTTGCCCGAAGCGTTTATTGCTCCGGTAAGTCTGGGCCTTGAAGAGGCAATGCTGGCCGGGCCTCTGGCCGGATATCCGATGACCGGAGTTAGGGCAAAGCTTACCGGCGGTAGCTGGCATGAAACCGACTCCAGTGAGATCTCTTTCAAACTGGCGGCAGCGATCGGATTTAATGATGGGGTACGCAAAGCTGCTCCGACAATCCTTGAACCGGTAGTGGAGGTCGAGGTGGTTGTGCCGAGTGAATTTCTCGGTGATATCATGGGTGACATCAATGGGCGTCGCGGTCGTATTCAGGGAGTTGAGAGTCGTCGCGGTGAGATGCAGGTGGTCAGTGCTTTTGTGCCGTTAGCCGAAATGTTCGGTTATGCCACCGAGGTTCGATCCCGCAGTCAGGGGCGCGCAACTTTTACAATGCAGTTTAGCTGCTATGAAGCGGTTTCACAAGAGATTGTGCGCAAGCGGATAGAGTATTCAGGGTTATAAGAAAAATTTAAACAGCGGAGAAGGAAATGGCAAAGGAAAAATTTGAGCGCACCAAGCCTCACGTCAATGTTGGCACGATTGGCCATGTTGACCACGGAAAAACTACACTGACGGCGGCCATTACCAAGGTTCTGGCTCTCAAAGGTCAGGCTTCTTATACCGCTTTCGATGAGATTGATAAAGCCCCCGAAGAGAGAGAGCGTGGAATTACGATTGCTACGGCTCATGTTGAGTACGAAACCGGAGCTCGTCACTATGCCCACGTTGACTGTCCGGGCCATGCTGATTATGTCAAAAACATGATCACCGGAGCGGCCCAGATGGATGGAGCCATTCTTGTGGTTAGTGCGGCTGACGGTCCGATGCCGCAGACCCGCGAACATATCCTGCTCGCCCGTCAGGTTGGCGTACCCTATATTGTTGTCTTTTTAAATAAGGCCGATATGGTTGATGATGATGAACTCCTCGAACTGGTCGAGATGGAAGTTCGTGAGCTTCTTTCCGATTATGATTTCCCGGGAGATGATATTCCGATTATTACCGGCAGCGCTTTAAAAGCTCTTGAGAGCGATGGCCCCGCCGATTGTAAAGAGTGGGAATGTATCGAAGAGTTGATGGATGCGGTCGATAGTTACATTCCGACGCCGGAGCGTGAAATCGATAAACCTTTCCTGATGCCGGTTGAGGATGTTTTTAGTATCTCCGGGCGCGGTACGGTAGCTACCGGTCGGATTGAGCGTGGTGTTATCAAGGTTGGCGAAGATGTCGAGATCGTCGGCATCAGAGAGACCGCGAAGACGGTATGTACCGGAGTCGAGATGTTTCGGAAGTTACTTGATCAGGGTCAGGCTGGTGATAATGTTGGTATTCTGTTGCGTGGTAAAAAGCGTGAAGAGATTGTCCGCGGTCAGGTTTTAGCCGCTCCGGGTAGTATTACCCCGCATACCAAGTTTAAAGCCGAAGTCTACATCCTGAGCAAAGAAGAGGGCGGTCGTCATACCCCGTTCTTTAAAGGTTATCGGCCCCAGTTTTACTTTAGAACAACCGATGTTACCGGTACGGTTGAACTGCCTGAGGGTGTTGAGATGGTAATGCCGGGTGATAATATTACAGTTGTCGGTGAGTTGATTACTCCGATCGCCATGGAAAAAGAGTTACGTTTTGCGATTCGTGAAGGCGGCCGTACGGTAGGTGCTGGCGTCGTCAGCGAAGTTATCGAATAAGCAAAACGCTTTTTAAGTATATATTTTATCAGACGAAGCCAGGGAAGGGTTGTCAATGATCCGGCTCTGGCTTTGGTCTGTTTAATGGATCATATGAAAGGTCAGGTTAAGCTATGCGAGATAAAGTAATACTTGCTTGCGGGCAGTGTAAAAGAAGAAATTATACAACCAAGAAGAATAAAAAAAACACCCCTGACAAGCTGGAGTTTAAGAAATATTGCCGTTTTTGTCAGACTCATACAGCCCATAAAGAGACCAAATAACTGATGGCGTCGTAAAAAGTCCGATCTACTGCGCTGTTGTGGTTTTTCATGCACTCGACATACTACATGTATGGTCTCGCGCCTGAAAAACCACAATGTATATCGAAATTTTTACTTAGCCATCCCATGACTTTTTACGAGGGTATCAATAGCTTATCTTCTTTTTAGAAAAGATGAGAGTTTGTTGTAGGTAAAATTGTAGGCCAGTAGCTCTAATGGCTAGAGCACCGGACTCCAAATCCGGGTGTTGGGGGTTCGAATCCCTCCTGGCCTGCCAGATAAGTTTAAATGACCATTGTCAATACTTGAGTGGGGGGGATAGAAACTTGGCGGGAATAACAGGTATTAAAGAGAACATCACTGAACTGAGTCAATATCTTAAAGATTCAAAAGGTGAAATGAAAAAGGTTACCTGGCCTAGTCGTAAGGCCACGATTGGCCTTACCTGGGTGGTGCTTATTGTTGTTTTCATTATCTCCCTCTACCTTGGTGTTGTAGATTTGGGATTGTCTAAGCTTGTTAAATTTGTTCTTTCAGTTTAATGGTGACTGACTATCAAAGTCATCTAGTGAGAGGGTTGACGGGGTAAGTTATGGCGATGAAATGGTACGTGATACATGCTTACTCCGGTTACGAGAACAGAGTCAAACTCACTCTGGAGGAAAGAATAAAGCGCTACGGCCTTGAGGATATGTTTGAGGAGGTCGTGGTTCCGACCGAGCAGGTCGTGGAGATGGTCAAGGGCAAGCGCCGGACAACGCAAAGAAAATTTTTTCCCGGTTATGTACTGGTGAAAATGGAGATGACCGACGAGACCTGGCACTTGGTCAAAGGTACCTCTAAAGTGACGGGATTTGTCGGCAGTGGTGAGCGGGTTGAGGCAACCCGGTCGATATCGGAAGATGAGGCAAATAGCCTCCTTGATCGTATAGCCGAAGGTGAGATGCGGCCCCAGCCCAAAGTTCTCTTTGAATTGGGTGAGAACGTCAGGGTATTAGAGGGTCCTTTTGCCAATTTTACCGGTGTGGTTGATGATGTCAACCTCGAAAAGGGTAAAGTTCGGGTTTTGGTGAGTATCTTTGGCCGGCCGACGCCGATAGAAATTGAGTTCGTCCAGCTTGAAAAGATAAGTTAAATTGAGCTAACAGCTAATTGCGTTACTAAAGATTGCAGGAGATTTAAGGATGGCGAAAAAAATCGTAGGTCAGATCAAGCTCCAGATACCGGCCGGGCAAGCCAACCCCTCGCCACCGGTAGGTCCGGCCTTGGGGCAGCATGGCGTAAACATAATGGAATTTTGCAAATCTTTTAATGCCAAGACTGATGCCCAGAAGGGTATGATTACCCCGGTAGTGATAACCGTCTATGCTGATCGTAGTTTTAGTTTTATCACCAAAACTCCGCCAGCGGCGGTTTTGCTGAAAAAGGCGGCAAAAATTGAAAAAGGCTCAGGGGTTCCTAATAAAACTAAAGTGGGAACTGTGAACATGGCTCAGGTCAAGGAAATAGCCGAGCTCAAAATGGTCGATTTGAACGCCAATGATATTGATGCGGCTTGTCTGATTATCGCCGGAACGGCGCGTAGTATGGGCATCGTTGTTGAATAGGAAATTGTGAGGGTAGAATGGCTAAACACGGGAAAAATTATCTTGCCAATCGGAGCAAAGTCGATTCGGATAAGAAATATTCTTTAACGGAAGCTGTGGCATTACTGAAATCGTTAGCTTCAAAGAAATTCGATGAGAGTGTTGATGTCGCGGTTCGTTTGGGAGTTGATCCGCGGCATGCTGATCAGATGGTTCGCGGAGCTGTGGTTTTGCCGCATGGAACCGGTAAGAGTGCCAAGGTTATCGTTTTTGCCAAAGGTGAAAAGGAGATCGAGGCCCGTGATGCCGGAGCAGATTTTGTCGGCGGTGATGATCTGGCCAAGAAAATTACTGAAGGTTGGCTTGATTTTGACAAGGCCGTAGCAACTCCTGATATGATGGGCGTTGTCGGTAAACTGGGTCGGGTTCTCGGCCCCCGAGGTTTGATGCCTAACCCCAAGGTCGGAACTGTGACCTTCGATTTGGCCCGGGCCATCAAGGATATTAAGGCCGGTAAAGTTGATTTCAGGGTCGAAAAGGCAGGTATTGTCCATGCTCCGGTTGGTCGTATCTCTTTTGCTGCTGAAAAGCTTGAGGAAAATATTACAACCTTGGTTGAGACCTTGAACCGTTTGAAGCCAGCTTCGAGTAAGGGTAACTATATGCGTGGATTTACGCTATCCTCGACCATGGGTCCGGGGATCAGGATTGATATTAATAGTTTGTAGTTTTGAAAAAAATCTTCAATAGGATTTATGAGCTGAAGACCGTGGGTAACCTGATTTTCTGGGTGTAAAACCCCACCGAGGCCGTCTGACTTACCGGGTTTGTCCGGCAAGTTCGATATTAGTGTGAGCTCATTTGCCTTTTGACACAAACATTAGACAAGGAGGTGAAAGAAGGTGAATAGAGCGGAAAAGCAAACCCAGATTGATGGGTTGACAGCAAAATTCAATGATGCGCAAGCTGCTTTTCTGACCGATTATCGCGGCTTGGATGTCGAAAAGATTAGCGCTTTACGAGGTCGACTGCGGGAGAAAGAGACCGAGTATCGGGTCGTCAAGAATACTTTGGCCAAGATTGCCGCTAAAGCAAGCGGCAATGAAGCATTGATCGAATATCTTAATGGACCAAGTGCCTTGGCTCTGGTTTATGGAGATCCCGCCGCAGCGGCTAAAGTTTTGGTTGAGTTTGCCAAGAAAGAGGACGCCCTCGAGGTTATTTGTGGAGTCTTAGATGGCAGCTATCTTGACAGCGATGCCCTTAAACGGTTGGCGGAGTTGCCCAGTAAAGAGGTTATGCAGGCTACCCTGCTTGGTACCATGAATGCTGTGCCTGGTGGTTTGGTCAATGTCTTGAGTGCGGTTACGCGTTCGGCAGTTCAGGTTTTAAATGCGATAAAGGAACAGAAAGAGCAGGGTCAGGAAGCCTAACTTAAGTCCTGGTCAAAACTATCGATAAATTAACAGAATCAGAGCAACTACTACAGATACCCATAATTCTAGAGATTAAGTTACAGCGGCTCGCGGTGGACTTTGCTTCGCCCTCTGTAACGGGGACAGAACTGAAGGTCTGTCCCTACATCGAGACAGTTGGAAGGCGGGTTTTAGATAGTTGTGAATTAGAGTTATTTTTTAAGGAGTTTTAAATCATGGCGATTACTAAAGAAGATGTCATCCAGTTTATTGAAAACATGTCGGTTCTGGAGCTTTCCGAACTTGTGAAAGAGCTTGAAGAAAAATTTGGCGTATCCGCTGCGGCTCCGATGGCGATGGCCGCTATGCCGGCAGCCGGTGGTGAAGCCGCAGCTGAAGAACAGACCGAGTTTAATGTTATGTTGCTCTCTTTTGGTGAAAAGAAGATCCAAGTAATTAAAACCGTCCGCGAGATTACCGGACTTGGGCTGAAAGAGGCCAAGGCTGAAGTAGAGGGTGCACCGAAAGCCATCAAGGAAGGTATCAGCAAAGATGAAGCCGAAGGACTGGTGAAAAAACTTGAAGAAGCCGGAGCTACTGCCGAGGTCAAGTAAATATCAGGATGACAATTGTTAGACATTTGTAACTGTCTTGGAACGTAAGGGATAGGGTTGAAAAGCCCTATCCCTTATGTTGTTTTTTATTCTCTACCAACCCTTCCCACCGCTTGTAAATTTTCATCATACTAACTCTGTTAAAATGAGGTTAATGTTCTATGGTAGTCCGCAATAGCCGTAACCTGCCTCGTCTGCGCTGTAATTTTGCGACCATTAACGAAGTCGTGGAAGTCCCTTTTCTGCTTGATCTGCAGCTCGATTCTTTTAAACGTTTTCTCCAGGATGAAATTCCTCATGAGGAGCGGGAAGATATCGGCCTCCAAGGTGTTTTCAAAAGTGTTTTTCCCATAAAGGACTTTTACGGCACCTCTTCGATTGAATTTGTCAGTTATAACTTTGGGACGCCACGTTATGACGACCGCGAATGTATGCTCAAAGGTCTGACTTACGCGGTTCCCATTCGGGTTCGAATTCGTCTGATTATCTGGGATATCGAAGAGGGCAGTGATCAACGCTCAATTCGTGATATCAAAGAGCAAGAGGTCTATTTTGGTGAAATCCCGTTGATGAGTGAAAGGGGAACCTTCATCATCAATGGCACCGAGAGGGTCATTGTCAGCCAGCTCCATCGTTCACCCGGGGTCTTTTTCTCCCAGGAAAAATCGAAAAGTACGGTCAGCGGAATGTCGTTGTTCAGCGCCCGGGTGATACCCTATCGCGGCTCCTGGATCGATTTTGAGTTTGACAATAAAGACCTCATTCATGTCCGTATAGATCGGCGCCGCAAATTACCGGCTACGGTTTTGTTGCGGGCATTGGGCTATTCGACCGAGGAGCTTTTAAATCTCTTTTACGACAGTGTTACGATTAACTGTTTGCCGGATGGAGCCTTCACCCGCGTCATTGATTATGAAAACACTGATCTGGTTGTCAGTTTCAAGGCCCGTGAGGATGTTGTCGATCCCGAAACCGGCGAGGCCCTGCTGCTCAAGGGTCGTAAGATCAGTAAGACCGCTCTGCGCCGCATGAAAGCTGCCGGGCTTGAAATCCTGCCGATTATGGATGACGAGTTGGTCAACTCTTTTGTCTCTCATGATGTCGTTGATCCGCAAACCGGGGAAGTTCTGCTTGAGTGTAACGAAGAGATTACGGCGGAAAAAATGGAGGCCTTGCAGGCGAGTGGGGTTGAAAGCTTCGAAATCCTCTATATCGATAATGTGAATGTCGGATCATACTTGCGGGATACCCTGCTGGTCGACAAGATACTCTTGAGTGATGAAGAGCGGGAGTCTGTGGCCCGGGGTGAGAAGAGCGAGAAAGAGTTTGAGGTTGAAAAAGCCAAGCTTGAGATCTATCGGCGCCTGCGTCCTGGAGAACCACCGACTATCGAGATTGCCGACGCTCTTTTTCAGAATCTCTTTTTTAATCCGGAGCGTTATGATCTCTCCCGGGTAGGCCGACTCAAGATTAATCACAAGCTGGGAACCGATCAGCCACTTGACTGTAAAACGCTGACCGCAGAAGATATCCTGGCTATTGTCCGCTATCTGATCTCTTTAAGAACCGATAAAGGGGTTATTGATGATATCGATCACTTGGGTAACCGCCGGGTTCGGACGGTTGGCGAGTTGATTGAAAATCAGTATCGTGTTGGTCTGGTGCGGATGGAGAAATCTATTCGTGAACGTATGAGTCTGCAGGAGATTGATACTGCGATGCCGCATGATTTGATTAACTCCAAACCGGTCAGTGCGGCGATTAAGGAATTTTTCGGCAGCAGTCAGCTCTCTCAGTTCATGGATCAGACTAATCCGCTTTCCGAGATTACCCATAAGCGTCGTTTGAGCGCCTTGGGGCCGGGCGGTTTGACCCGTGAGCGGGCCGGTTTTGAGGTTCGTGATGTTCACTTGACCCACTATGGTCGTCTCTGTCCGATTGAGACCCCGGAAGGTCCCAATATCGGACTGATCGCCTCTTTGGCAAGTTACGCCAGGGTTAATGAATTCGGTTTTATTGAAACTCCTTATCGGGTTGTCAGCGATGGCGTAGTCAGTGATGAAGTGCGCTATCTCTATGCCATGGATGAGGATGACAAGATTATCGCCCAGGCTAGTGCTCCGCTTGATCCCGACGGAAGTTTTACTAATGAAATGGTGACCTGTCGTAAAGCTGGTGAATACAGTATTGAGCGGCGCGATAATATTGAATACATGGACGTCTCCCCGCGACAGTTGGTCAGTGTTGCGGCTTCTTTGATTCCTTTTCTCGAACATGATGACGCCAACCGGGCTCTGATGGGATCAAATATGCAGCGCCAGGCCGTACCTTTGTTGCGAACCGAAGCTCCGATGGTCGGAACCGGTATGGAAGGGCGGGTGGCGTTAGATTCCGGTATCGCCGTGGTCGCTAAAAGAAGCGGTTTTGTCGAGTATGTCGATTCGGGGAAAATTATTGTTCGTCATGAAGGTGAAAATGAAGAGGATGATTTTGCTATCGACAGCTATCCTCTGGCAAAATTTATGCGCTCCAATCAGAATACCTGTTTCAACCATATTCCTTTGGTCAAAAGTGGGACTTACGTCGAAGCCGGAGAGATCCTGGCCGATGGCCCGTCGATGGATCATGGTGAGCTCGCTTTGGGCCAGAATGTCAAAGTTGCCTTTATGCCTTGGGGTGGTTACAACTTTGAGGATTCAATTCTGATTAATGAAAGACTGATTAAGGATGACAAATTTACCTCTGTCCATATCGAAGTCTGTGAGCTGGTGGCTCGCGATACCAAATTGGGACCTGAGGAGATTACCCGTGATATTCCCAATGTCGGTGACGAGGGTCTGGCCCATCTTGACCAAGATGGGATTGTACATATCGGTGCTCATGTCAGTCCCGGTGATATTTTGGTTGGTAAAATCACTCCGAAAGGCGAGACCCAGCTTTCACCGGAAGAGAAACTTTTACGGGCTATCTTCGGTGAGAAAGCCGGCGAGGTCAGGGATACTTCACTCAGGGTATCACCTGGGGTCAAAGGTGTAGTTATTAATACCAAAACCTTTGCTCGTAAAGGATATTCCGGTGAAGGTGGCGCTGAAGAACGGGAACAAGACATCAAAAAGGTTAAAAGTGATGCCGACAAAGAGCTCTATTTTATCCGCCGCAGTGTGACAGCCAAGGTTCGTGAACTGCTGGTCGGTCAGATCCTGGAAACCGACTTAAAGAGCGGAAAAGGGGTTGCTGTCTTAGAGGCCGGGAGCAAACTTAAGAGCGAAGATGTTATAAAAGTAACCCTGAAGATGTGTAGTAATCTGGTCTTGCAGAAAGCTCCTGAGATTGAGGAGCAGATTGGCCGACTGGTTGTCTATATGGATCGCGAAATTGAGCGGGTTGAGACTTCGATTACAGAGAAAATTGAAACTCTGCGGCGGGGCGATGAACTGCAGCCCGGTGTCAACCAGATGGTAAAAATCTATATCGCTATCAAGCGTAAATTGTCAGTCGGCGATAAAATGTCGGGGCGGCATGGTAATAAAGGAGTACTCTCTCGTATTGTGCCGGAAGAGGATATGCCCTATCTGGCCGATGGCTCGACCGTGGATATCGTCCTTAATCCGCTGGGGGTGCCCTCGCGCATGAACGTCGGCCAGGTGTTGGAGACCCATTTAGGATGGGCCGCCCAGAGTTTGGGCCGGCAGCTTGAAGAGATGATTGAAAAAGAGTATGGGCCTGAGCCTTTACGTGAAAAGCTTAACCAAATCTTTACTCATGATCAGCGATCTCTGGGTTGGCTGGCCGCGGCGACCGATGACGAAATTCGTGAACAGGCGACTAAATTGTCTCCTTATGTGCCTATGGCGACCCCGGTATTTGATGGTGCGGGTGAGGATAAAATTAAGGAGTGTCTTGAAAATGCCGGGCTCCCGCGTAGCGGTCAGGTGATCTTGCATGACGGTCGTACTGGAGAGCCTTTTGAGCGTCCCGTAACCGTGGGTTACATGTATATTCTCAAACTTCATCACCTGGTTGATGACAAGATGCATGCTCGTTCGATCGGTCCCTATTCGTTAGTAACCCAGCAGCCTCTGGGCGGTAAAGCCCAGTTTGGTGGGCAGCGCCTTGGGGAGATGGAGGTTTGGGCCCTGGAAGCCTACGGTGCCGCCTACACCCTGCAGGAGTTCTTAACGGTTAAATCAGACGATGTTGCGGGCCGGACGAGGATGTATGAAGCAATTGTTAAAGGTAAGCAGACCCTGGAATCGGGCCTGCCTGAATCCTTCAATGTCTTGATCAAGGAGCTCCAGAGTCTCTGTCTGGATGTCGAGTTGGAGGAGGAGAAATCATGAGAGATGTTTTGAGTTTTTTTCAGAAACCCAAAGATGCCTTGAAGTTCAAATCCCTGCGGATTAAACTGGCGTCGCCGGAGAAGATTCGCAGTTGGTCTTTTGGCGAGGTGAAAAAACCTGAGACCGTCAATTACCGTACCTTTAAACCGGAACGGGATGGCCTTTTTTGTGCAAAAATATTTGGACCGGTAAAAGATTTCGAGTGTAATTGCGGTAAGTATAAACGCATGAAACACAGAGGCATTGTTTGTGAAAAATGTGGAGTTGAAGTCATTCAGTCGAAGGTCAGGCGGGTGCGCATGGGCCATATTGAACTTGCCTCTCCCGTAGCTCATATCTGGTTTTTGAAAAGTCTTCCGAGTCGTATTGCTCTGCTGCTTGATAAAACCTTGAAAGATGTAGAGCGGATTCTCTATTTTGAAAACTATGTCGTTCTTGATGCCGGTGATGCCGATGAGATAGTCAAAGGGCAGTTGGTTTCCGAGGATGAGTATCTGTTGCTCGAAGAAAAACATGGTGATACGATTCGTTGCGGAATCGGGGCTGAAGCGGTCAAGGAGATGCTTCAGAAGGTCGATCTTGAGAGTGAGCGCCTCAAACTCCGACAGGATATGGTTGAGACCGGTTCCGAAGCCAAAAAGAAAAAAATTGCCAAGCGTCTTAAAGTTATTGACGATTTCCGTAAATCCGGGAATTTACCTGAGTGGATGATCATGGATGTTATCCCGATTCTGCCACCCGATTTGCGTCCCCTGGTCCCTCTTGATGGTGGTCGTTTTGCGACTTCCGATCTCAATGATCTCTATCGTCGGGTCATCAACCGCAATAATCGTCTCAAAAGATTGATCGAGCTAAAAGCCCCCTGGATTATCATCTGCAATGAGAAGAGGATGCTCCAAGAGTCGGTTGACGCCCTTTTTGACAATGGTCGGCGGGGTCGGGCGATCAGTGGTGCTAATAAACGTCCCTTAAAATCTTTAAGCGATATGCTGAAAGGGAAACAGGGTCGTTTCCGTCAGAACCTGCTCGGTAAACGGGTCGATTACTCCGGCCGTTCGGTGATTGTCGTAGGTCCCGAATTGCGTCTGCACCAGTGCGGTTTGCCCAAAAAGATGGCACTCGAACTCTTTAAACCTTTTATCTACAATAAATTGCTTGAACGCGAATATGTGACAACCATTAAAAGTGCCAAAAAGATGGTGGAACAGGAGAAATCAGAGGTCTGGGATCTGCTCGAAGAGGTCATCACCGAGCATCCGGTGCTCTTGAACCGGGCTCCGACCCTGCATCGTCTCGGTATACAAGCCTTTGAGCCGATTTTGACGGAAGGTAAGGCGATTCGATTACACCCTTTGGTCTGCAGTGCTTATAACGCAGACTTTGATGGTGACCAGATGGCCGTCCATATACCATTGTCGATTGAGGCCCAGACTGAAGCCCGGGTTTTGATGATGTCAACCAACAATATTCTCTCGCCGGCCAATGGCCGTCCGGTTATTATTCCAACCCAGGATATTGTTTTAGGGATCTACTGGATGACCCGAGACCGGCCTTTTGCACTCGGAACCGGAACCCTCTACAGTTCCCCGGATGAGTTGCGGATTGCCTATGATGCCGGATGTGTGGATCTGCAGGCCGTTATTAAAGTAATAATAGAAGGGCAACTGACTGAAACTACGGTTGGTAGAGTTCTTTTGCACGAGATTGTTCCGGATGAGATGCCGTTTTCCTCCTATAACGAAACCTTGACCAAAAAGAGTATCTCTCAGCTTTTTGAGAAGATCTATCTCAAAGCCGGCGACAAAAAAACGGTTATCTTCGCTGACCGGATTAAGGATCTGGGCTACAAATTTGCAACCCAGGCGGCGATCTCTATCGGGATTGATGATCTGGAAATACCTGAGACCAAAAATGCCCTTATTGAGGATGCTAACGAAAAGGTTCGTGAGATTGAACGCCAAATAAATAATGGTCTGATTACCTCGGGCGAACGTTACAATAAATTGGTTGACATCTGGTCCAAAACCACTGATCTGGTGGCCAATGCAATGATGGATACCATCAGCAAAGAGATAGTTGAGGATGAAAAAGGCGAGAAGCAAGAGGTAAAATCCTTTAATTCGGTCTATATGATGGCCGATTCCGGAGCCCGTGGCAGCCAGCAGCAGATTCGGCAATTGGCCGGGATGCGCGGATTGATGGCTAAACCTTCCGGTGAGATTATTGAAAATCCGATTATCGCCAACTTTCGCGAAGGTCTCAATGTTCTCCAGTATTTTGTTTCGACCCACGGGGCTCGTAAAGGTTTGGCCGACACGGCCTTGAAAACCGCGAATTCTGGCTATCTGACCCGGCGTCTGGTTGATGTTGCCCAAGATGCAGTCGTTGCTGAAGTTGATTGCGGCACTCTAGATGGTATTTTTGTGACCCCGTTGACAGAGGGTGGTGAAGTTATTGAAAAGGTTTCAGCCCGGGTTCTCGGGCGGGTCGCGCAGGAGGATATAGTCTCGCCGATCACGGGAAATATTATTGTTGAGGCCGACCAGGAGATTAACGAAGAGTTGGCCGAACAGATAGATGCTTCCGGTATCGACCGGGTGCGGATTCGTTCAGTTTTGACCTGTCAGGCTAAACAGGGTATTTGCGCTTATTGTTATGGTCGTGACCTGGCTCGTGGACGAGTCGTTAATCTCGGCGAGTCGGTTGGGGTTATTGCGGCCCAGTCAATCGGTGAACCCGGTACTCAGTTGACGATGAGGACCTTTCATATCGGTGGTACCGCCTCCAGTTCGGTTGAGCAATCTTCACTAGAGGCCAAGTTGGGCGGTCAGATTCAGTACCTGAAACTGGATACGGTTCGTAACCGGGACGGAAAACTGGTGGCCATGAACCGTAACGGTGAGATTGCGGTGGTTGATCAGCAGGGCAATATTAAAGAGCGTAATAAGGTTGTTTTCGGATCTATTTTGCATGTTGAAGAGGGTTCTGAAATCAAGCCTGGGCAACTTTTGGCCGAATGGGATCCTTTTTCCATTCCGACTCTTACCGCCGTTAGTGGTAAGGTTAAATATGGTGACCTGGTTGAAGGGGTGACTTTAACCGAGCAGGTTGACCAGCAGACCCGGATGTCACGGCGGGTAGTGACCGAGAGCCGAAATGCCGATCTTAGGCCCCGGCTCTCAATCAAGGATGAGAAAAACCGAACTATGAAAGTTGGTGATCGCGGTGATGCGCGTTACTACTTCTCCCCCGGGATTCATGTTATGGTCACTGACGGTGAAGAGGTTCTGGCCGGTGATATAATTGCGACCAAACCCCGGGATACAACAAAAACCAAGGACATTACCGGTGGTTTGCCCCGGGTTGCGGAGCTTTTTGAGGCTCGCAAACCGAAAGAGATTGCGGTTATTGCCGAGATTGAGGGGATTGTTTCTCTGGGTAAAATAGTTAAGGGTAAGCAGAAGGTTATCGTTACTCCGGAGATCGGGGATCCGATTGAACATCTGATTCCGAAAGGGAAATATCTGATTGTTCATGAAGGTGATATGGTGGCTGTCGGAGAGCCCCTGGTTGATGGTTCCATCGACCCGCATGATATCCTGCGGGTTCTTGGGGTTAAGGAATTGGCCAAATATATCGTCAATGAAGTTCAAGAGGTCTATCGTCTACAGGGGGTTGGCATCAATGATAAACACATTGAGGTTATTGTCCGTCAGATGCTGAGGCGTATCAAGGTGGTTGACCCCGGCGAAACCATTTTTCTGGTTGATGAAACGGTTGAAAAGGGAGCCTTTGCAGAGGAGAATCGCAAAGTTGTGGCCGAGGGCTTACAACCGGCCGTTGGTGAACCTCTTTTTCTGGGTATTACCAAGGCATCTTTAAGTACCGACAGCTTTATCTCGGCTGCTTCATTCCAGGAGACCACCAAGGTTCTGACCCAGGCCAGTATCGCTGACAAAGTTGATAACCTTCTCGGACTCAAGGAAAATGTTATCATGGGTCGTCTGATCCCGGCCGGTTCCGGGCAGCGTTGTTATCGTAATCTTAAGGTCGGCATGAGTGAAGAGGATCAGCTTGCCATCAAGGCGGCGATGGCTGCTGATGCCGAAGCTGATGAAGCTGCATTATTGATAAATGCCGGAGCTCCGTTGTCTCCGGCAGAAGTAAAAGAGGATGTAGAGGCTGAAGTCGAGAACGTCGTTTAGTTGAATTTATTACAGAAAGGTTTGTACAATGGCATTAGACGAAGTAATTATTACCCGGGCAATAGTTGACCGTTATCATGAAAAACTGGTTAATCATCTTGACAACGATGTCATTATCGTTGGTGGGGGTCCGGCCGGTCTGGTTGCTGCCTACTATCTTGCCAAAGCCGGTAAAAAAGTAGCTCTTTTTGAACGTAAACTGAGCCTCGGTGGCGGCATGTGGGGCGGCGGCATGATGTTTAACGAGATCGTCGTTCAGGAAGAGGGTTTGCGGATACTCGATGAATTCGGGATTCGTTACCGCGAATTACGGCCTGGTTACTATACCGCCGGTTCCGTCGAGTCGGTAGCCCTGCTGATTGCTAAAGCAGTGCAGGCCGGGACTGAAGTTTTTAACCTCTTCTCAGTTGAAGACGTTATGGTTCGGGATGACCGGGTTTGTGGTCTGGTGATCAACTGGACCCCAGT
>DAOVTG010000028.1 GCA_030633185.1 Deltaproteobacteria bacterium | reverse complement strand
TTGTCGTTTACTTTTGAGACGATAACTCTTTTTTTTCTTCATGTCAATTCTCCCTGTAAGTAGTTGATATTACTAGGGAAAATCGCGCCCACCTTTTTAAATGAAAGTCAAGTAAAAAATGACGGGTATGAAAACTTTTTTATCTATTATTTCATATAGTTACATTCATTTAAAAGTTATGATGTGCTCTGTAAACACCGAAAAAAGTCTACGAAAACCATGGTTTTTATATGCAATGAAATCAATCACTTACATTTATAGCGGGAATCGCTGGTCTTTATCCTCTTTTTGCCAAGGTGTAAATAATGATGGTCTCATAAAAAAAGCTTTCTCATGATTTTCAGGCACAACAATTCACTTACTGGGATCACACACTGTCCAAGATGGGCTTTATACTATAAAAAAACTTATAATGAAAGCAGAAAAAGAACCGAAATACAACTATCAAACATCCATACTAAATAGATGTTTGATGTGAATTCAGAAAAGCGATTGTGCCCATTTCGAAAATTTAAAATGTTGGTTTACAACCGAACATCACCGATATAAGAATAACCACCCCCTCTATACGTCAAGGTAATTTACCTCCCGAAAATTTCCACTTTACAACCATAAAATAGACGACAAATGGCAAGCCGACATTGATAAATTTTATCAACCAGGGGTGCGGAGCCAGCCCAAATATCAGGAAAGCACAGACCATAAAAGCAAAAAAGAGATTGAAGAGCAGATATCCGGTCAGGGCCCAGGCCAGGCGCCGCTTTAAGCTCCAAAGAGGCGTCGTCAAAATCAGCAGGATCCAAGCAACCGAGTGAAACACCAGCATCAGGCTGACAATACGTCCAGGATCATAAAATTCTGCACCGCTGCCAGCCAATAATGCGAGTAGAGGCAGACCAAAATCTTTCCAGAGATAACCACTAAACAGGCCCAAACCTAGGGCCGGAAGGCCCGCTATAAACAATTTCGAAAGCTGGAATCTGAGACTTACAAGATTACAGAGACAGGCCCAATAGTAGACCGAGAACAGTAGCAGGGCTTTGACCAGCGCAATCTGACCAAAAAAATTGTAGGCAAAGTTGGCTTGCCGGCCCCCGGCCAGAAAAGCAACCGCAACCACTGTTCTAAAAAGATGATAGAGATAGTAGGAGGGGAAAAAGCAGAGCGCATAGAGCAATAAACGCTGCGGCCAGGATATCGGTATAATAAAAAAAGCGGCCAGAAAAAGAACCAGGACCGGGCTCGATAGACAGTCGTGGATAACCCTGATTGAATTTCTCGCCGTATTGATAACCTGCCCCTGCTGCACAGTCTCGGTAAAGAGGCCGAGAACGATTGCGGCATGACGGATAACAAGATCCTTAAACCAGGTTCCGACTGGACTATTGAGAAAAAGGGTATAGATTCCATAGCTGAAGAGAAAACCGAACAGATAAAGCAATACTAAGATTACCTGACGGCGAAAACTCAATGAGAAAACCGGGCGTCCGGTTCCCACAATTTGTGCCCACCAGACAAAGACCCCCAAGGTACCGGCGATAATTAAAGCCTGACCGACAATAATATGCAAACTCCAGAAAGAGCCGGGGAAACGGGCCCCGAGCAGGACAATCATCAGGGTCCGCAGGAGATTTAGAGAGATCACGGTAACCAGACCGGCCGCCAGACCAACCAGTTTTTCCCTCCAGGTTGCCGGGAAAGTCAAAATAACCGCCGCTAAGAGGAGAAAAACAAAACTGCCAGTACAGCTATCGGCAACCACAAACCCTTTGCCTAAAACCGTCAGCGAGGTCCCCTGCATCTTGACTTCAACCCCTAACAGAGTCAAGAGATGGGCCGTTGCCGAGGTTGAAAAACGAGCATAAGGGGCCACCACAACAGCCTTAAAAACGGCTGTCCGGTCAAACCAGTAAAAAAAAGCGGCCAACCCCCAAAAACGTACCAGCCAAGCCAAGGTCGCACCACCAGAAACACTCTTTTGCTCTGTCACTCTCTCCATAAAACCCTCTATACACGAAAACTACCAGACCTTACAAGCAACCCGAATAAACAAAAGAGAGTACGCATAAAAATTTAGATTCATGGAAAAAATACTTTTTCCATAAATCGGGAAATATGAAGGCGAAAAAGATCTTAACAAAATCAGCAAGTACCTGGCGGGGGATTCCGGGGGATTCCGGGGGGATTCCGGGGACACCTTACTTAACTATTGACAAACAGCAAAGAATCGATTATCACTTACCCATGGCACGAATAGCGAGAGCAGTAGCACCCGGAATTCCACATCATGTGACACAACGCGGAAACCGGCGGCAACAAACATTTTTCAATGATGAAGATTACCACTCATATCTGAAGTTATTGGCCGAATGGTGTGGTAAATTTCGTGTGGATATTTGGGCGTACTGTCTTATGCCCAATCACGTTCATTTGATCGCCGTACCGAAAACAAAAGATGGTTTAAATCTTGCGATCGGTGAAACACACAGACGATATACCAGACGAGTCAATTTTCGTGAAGATTGGCGAGGTCATTTATGGCAAGGCCGGTTTTCATCATTTATCATGAGTGAGGAATATCTTTTAGCATGCACGAGATACGTGGAGTTGAATCCGGTTCGGGCAGGCCTGGTCAAAGAACCTGAAATGTGGCCATGGAGTAGTGCGGGGCCGCATATTAGAGGCGAAGATGATCTCATTGTAAAAACAAAACCGCTAGGTGAAATGATCGGTATAAGCTGGAAAGAATTTTTATCTGTTGACGTACATAAAGCAGACATAGAACTACTAAGGAAGCATGAACGAACCGGACGACCTTTGGGAGAAGATTTATTTATTGAAAAGATAGAACTTCTTTTAAAGCGCAAACTAAGGCCCCAAAAACCTGGGCCAAAAAGGAAAGATAGGTAAGGTGTCCCCGGAATAGCCCGGATTTAAGCGGATTTATTTGTTATGCTCTTCTTTCGTCGATACAAAACCATCACATTTGGATTCATAGCAGCTCTCATCTTTCTAAACCCCCATTTTAACAGCGTCACGGCAACCACCCAAGAAACTTATTCACTCAAAAAATGCCTGGAATTAGCTCATCAACGTAATCCCCGGATTCAGATTCAGCATTTTCAAACGGTGCAGGCCGAAGAGTTGAGTAAAGCCGCAAAAACCGAATTTCTTCCCAAACTCGAAGCTGGCTACTCATTCACATATCGGGACAAGATCAACTCCTACGACATTGACGGCTCAAGTTTTCCCGCCAACACCCACGACCTCTACAATCTCGACTTCACCCTAACTCAGCCGCTCTTTACCGGTTTCAGTATTATTGAGAACTATCGCCTGGCCCAGCTCGGCATCAAGGAAGCTCGAGCCCACGAGGAACTCGCCCACCTCGAAATCACCTTCGAGACAAAAGCCGCCTACTTTAATTATCTCAAACAACTGAAATTTGCCGAAACTGCGGCTCGCACGATCGATCGCCTTGAGGCCCAGGCTCGTGATTCTCAGCTCTTTTTCGACAATGAATTAATTCCTTTGAATGATCTCCTCTACTCCAAAGTTAAACTGAGCCAGGCCTTACAGCGGCAACGCCGCATCAAAACCCACGTCCGGCTGGCCCGGGCTCAACTGGCGACCATCATTCAGATTGACCGAGACAAAACTTTTACGGTTACCGACGAACCAAGTCAAAAAAGCATGGATTTCTCGCTCGATAAAGCGACCGGCGTAGCCCTCTCAAAAAGGCCGGAACTATGCCTCGCCAACTACGCCATCACCTCGGCCGGTCACCAGGTAAAATTGGCCCAAAGCGAATACTATCCCAACCTTTCCCTACAGGCCAGCCATACCCGCATGGGTGATAAATTTACGGTCGACGGAGATGGTATAACCTCGACCCCCTACAACACCCTGGTATCAATCGGAGCCACCTGGAAACTCTGGGAGTGGGGACGACGGGGCCATCAGGTGAAAAGCGCCCGGGCAAGTGTCGAGGAGGCGCGCCGGGTCTTAAAACAGGTTGAGGATGAGATCGCTTTAGAAATTAAAAATAATTTCGAGAATGCCGCCACATCTTTTCTCAACATCGCCACGGCTGCCGAAGAGGTCGAGCTCGGCAAAGAGAATTTCCGGGTCACCAAATTAAGATACCAGAACCAACTCAGCACGGCCACCGAAGTCCTTGACTCGCAGGCCGCCCTAACCGAGGCTGAAGCCGGATACTACAACGCTCTCTATGAATACAATATTCAACTGGCCGCCCTGGCCCGAGCCGCCGGGGTTGAAAACTGGCAAACCATTAATTCAATTCAACCGGACAAGCTATGAAAAAGATAAAGCGCATACTCTATAAACGAGAGTGGTGGATAATCTTTTTTATCCTTGGTTTCTTCTTTATCAATTACCCGATCATCCATATTTTCAACAAAGATTTTATGATCTTCGGCTACCCTGCCTTTTATCTCATACTGATGCTGGGCTGGTTCTGCTCGATAACGGTAATCTTCATCTACGCCTGGCTGTCCGATCGTAAACAGTAAGCAGTGGGCAGTAAAACCCTGTCTACAGCCTACGCCGGCCCACTGGACAAAAAGGAGAGGACAATCGACTACAACCCCAGATATCTGCTGATCGCCGGAATTGCCCTCAGCTATCTGCTCTTTCTTTTTGGCGTTGCTTATTATGCCGACCTGCGTAAACTCAAAGGCAAAAGCATTGTTGCCAACCCTTATGTTTACGCCCTGACCCTGGCAGTCTACTGCTCATCCTGGACTTTTTACGGCAGCGTCGGCGAAGTCACCAACACCGGTTTCCAGTTTATCACGATCTACATCGGCCCAACCCTGACCGCTTTTTCCTGGGGTTTTATCCTGCGCAAAATGATCCGTATCACGAGGGAGAACAATATCACCTCAATTGCCGATTTTCTCAGCTCCCGCTACGGAAAATGTTCATATCTCGGAGCCTTGGTAACCATCTTTGCGATTATCGGAATCATGCCCTATATCGCCCTGCAACTCAAATCGATCTCCACCACTTTTGAACTCCTCGCTCACCCTGAGCTGCGACCCGGCCTCCAGACTGTCGCGGCTGGCGGCGTTACCGACTACCTGGAACGCCCATTCTACCTTGAAACCGCTTTCTATATCTCGCTGGTGCTGGCTCTCTTCGGTGCCCTCTTCGGTGCCCGACACCTTGACGCATCCGAAAAACATGAGGGTATGGTCGCCGCCATCGCCCTCGAATCGGTAATCAAACTGATCGCCTTTTTCAGCGTCGGCCTCTTTGTTACTTATGGCATCTTCGACGGTTTTAAAGATATCCTCACCCAGATTGCCAACCATGATCTCTATAAAGAGCTACTTCTGATCAACACCTGCCCGGCCAACAGTTACCAGTCGTGGTTCACCATGGTTATCCTGTCGATGGCGGCAATCATGTTTTTACCGCGACAGTTTCATATGGGGGTAATTGAGAACCACAGCGAAGAGCATATCAAAAAAGCGATGTACCTTTTTCCGCTCTATCTTTTCCTGATCAACCTCTTCGTCATTCCGATCGCCTTTGGCGGACTCCTGGAAATCGGTGGCCCTGCATCAATCGCCGACACCTACGTTCTGACCCTTCCGCTACTACACTCACAACAATCCCTGTCGGTCTTAGCTTTCGTCGGCGGTCTCTCAGCAGCAACCGGCATGGTGGTCGTCTCTTCGGTAACTTTAAGTACGATGCTGCTCAACCACCTGATCATGCCGCTACTGCTATTCTTAAAAGTCAAGGCTGACCTCTCTTTCTGGCTGATCCACTTAAAACGCCTGGGAATCCTGCTGATCATTTTGCTCGGCTATCTCTTTTTCCGGATCATCGGCGAATCCTACATGCTCGTCAACATGGGTCTCATCTCCTTTTCGGCGGCGATCCAGACGGCACCGGCCTTAATCGGCGGCCTTTACTGGAAGAAGGGTACCCGCCATGGCGCAATGGCGGGCCTTTCCTTAGGTTTTATCTTCTGGTTTTACACCCTGATGATCCCCTCTTTTGTCTACTCCGGCTGGCTTCCGGGCTCGATCCTTTTAGATGGCCCGCTCGGAATCTGGTGGCTTAACCCGATGGAACTCTTTGGCCTCAGCGGTTTTGACTTCTACTCCCACTCCCTCTTCTGGTCACTAACCAGTAATATCATAGCCTATCTAGCGATCTCGCTGATCGGTTCTCAAAATGATATGTGCCTCCGTCAAGCGGAAAAATTCGTCGATGTCTTCAAACCGACGATCGACCGTTTTATCCAGGAAAAACGCTACGCCAATTTCCCGGCTCTGTCGGAGCTCGAAAAGATGATGGCCCGTTTTATCGGCAAAAAGAAAGCCCATCAGGTACTGGTCGATTTTTTTACGACCAAAGATTACGCCGACAAGCTTCCTGAAATGAACGATCAGGAGCGCATGCAGCTGGCAGCCGAAGTCGAAAAAAGTATTGCCGGTTCAGTCGGTTCCTCGGCCGCCCGCATCATCTGTGACACCTACATGAAGGCCTTAGGCTCCGAGATGGAGAATGTCTTTGACATCTTCGGCAAAATCTCCCTCTCACTAGAAGCCAGCCAGGAGGAGTTACAGCAACGCATCAAAGAGTTATCGGTACTTTATGAAGCGAGCCGCATGGTTGCCTCATCACTCGATCCGAAACAGGTCATGGACGATCTCCTTGACCTTCTGGTCGACAAATTCAATGTTGACAACTGTTCTGTCCGTCTGCTTGAACAAGATGGCATGCTGCGCATCAAGGCACAGCGAGGTTTAAGACCGGAATTTGTCAAAACCACCGAGCGTCAGCCCAACATGGAGTGCTATTCCGGCGAATGTTTCCTGACCGGCAAAGTGATCCACGTTCCCGACACGGACAAGATCAACAAGCCGATCTCTACCAACCTGATAACCGGCCAAGGTATTAAATCCTTCGTCCAGGCTCCAATTTTTTCGGAACAGGAGATTATCGGCGTGTTAAGCGCTTCATCGGTAAAAGAAAAAGGCTATTTTTCCGATAAGTTTATCGACCTCTTCCAGACCCTGGCCCAACAACTGGGAGTTGCGATCAGCACGGGCAGACTCTACGACCAACTCGCCAAATTCAACAAACAACTGGAGGTTAAGGTCGCCGAGAGAACGATCGAACTGGAACGAAAATCGATTGAACTGGAGCAAGCCAATAAGGAGTTAAAAGAGCTCGACCGCTTGAAATCGGAATTTCTTGCCAACATGTCACACGAGCTGCGTACCCCGATGAACTCGATTATCGGTTACACCCAACTCCTTATTGACGGGATTGACGGAGCCATTAATGAAGACCAGAAAGAGAGCCTTGAAACCGTCGAACGAAACGCTGCCAACCTGCTCGCCCTGATCAACGATATCCTGGATCTCTCAAAAATTGAAGCCGGCAAAATGGTACTCACTTTAACTCCAGTCTCGCTTGATACGGTCATCGACGAAACCCTTACCATCTTAGACCCGTTGTTTGAAAATAAAGAGCTCCATTTTTCCCTGAAAAAGGAGAGAGAGTTGCCCAAGGTTATCGGCGATGCCGAGAAACTGCGTCAGATCCTTCTTAACCTGCTCAACAACGCCATAAAGTTTACCAACCCTCAAGGCTGCATTTCCTTGCAAGTTAAACTTTGGAGCGGAAAACCACCAGTCGGACTCGATCCGCAAAAACGCTATCTCTCGGTTGCCATTGAGGACAGCGGAATCGGCATCAGGCCGGAGGATCTGGAACGCCTCTTTGGCGAGTTTATCCAGCTTGATGCTTCAACCAGCCGTAAATACGGCGGTACCGGCTTAGGCTTAAGTATCACCAAACGCCTAATCGAGATGCATCATGGAATAATTCAGGTAAGCAGCCGCTATGGTGAGGGCTCGGTCTTTACCTTTTTTATTCCGGTTGAGGAATAGTGGGCAGAGGCGTTGATGCCCTCGTAAAAAGTCACGGGATGGCTAAGTAAAAGCGGATAGCGACGAACTTTGCTTCGCCCACATAAACGGGGTCAAAGCTGGGGTGCTGACGCACCTTCCACCAGCAATGACCCCAATCCCGGCAGTTTGCTGACGGCATCTGACTTGTCACATAAATTTTATTCAAGGGAGTTTGAACAGGATGGTTGAAGAAACTAAACCAGTCATTTTGGTGGTCGAAGATAATGATGATAATCGCCAACTGGTGCTCAAAGTTCTCAGCCGCCGGGGCTACGAGGTGGTCGGAGTCGTTGACGGCAACGAGGCATTAAAGCGACTTAACGCCATCAATCCTGATCTTATCCTGATGGATATCAACCTGCCCGATATGGACGGCTATGAGGTGACCCGGCGGATCCGCCTGCAAGGTAAGTTCGCGACTCTGCCGATCGTCGCCCTGACCGCCCACGCTATGGTTGGTGATGAGGAAAAAAGTCTGTCCGCCGGCTGTGACGCCTATATCAGTAAACCGATCAATATCCGAACCTTTCCGGAAACCATCGCCGCCATTCTCAAGGAACATCAGCCATGAAAGAGACGATCCTGATTGTTGACGATAATCTTGACAACGTCAACTTGCTCGACAAGGTTTTGCAAAAATCAGGCTACCGAACAGTCAAGGGCTATAACGGCGAAGAGGCCGTAGAACTTGCCCGCCGGGAGTCTCCTGATCTGATCCTGCTCGATATCATGATGCCAATAATGGATGGTTTTACGGCCTGTGAAATTATCAAACAAGATGAATCAACTAAACATATCCCGATCCTCATGTTGACCGCCAAACAGGAGGTCAGTGACAAGGTCAAAGGTCTGGAGATCGGTGCCGATGACTATATCACCAAGCCCTTTCACCTAAAGGAGCTCCTGGCCCGTATCAAATCAAGACTGAAACTAACCCGTGAACACCGCCGAACAGTTACCCTGGAACGCCACAAGGCCCTGAATCTGATGGTTAAAGGGGTTGAACATGAGATTCGCAACCCGGTCGTCTCAATCGGTGGTTTTGCCCGGCGAATCTTGGACGAACTCCCCGAAGATGACCGGAAAAAGGAGTACGCCAAAGTAATTCTCAAGGAGACTGAAAGATTAGAGCGCATGGTAAAAGAGAGCGTTGCTCTACAAAGCCTGACCAGTGGTCGGAAAGAAAACCTGGACATTCACTCTCTAATCGACGCAGCTCTTACGCAAACCACTACCCTTAAAGAACAACACCAGGTCACAATCAACCGCCACTACGACGACAGCCTGCCGCCGCTGCCCCTCAATTACGACAATATGCTCATCGCCTTCATACAACTTATCTGTAATGGTCTGGAAGCGATCGATAACGGCGGGAACTTAACCATCTCCACATCCTTTGATGGTTCCTCCAACCTGGTGATTGAGATAACCGATAACGGGCGCGGCATTAAGGCCGAAGATCTGGAACGTATCTTCGACCCCTTCTTTACCAGTAAAATGTCGGGAGCCGGCATGGGCTTACCCCTGACCCGCAAAATCATCGACTACCATCAAGGCACCATTTCCGTAGAGAGCCAACCCGATCAAGGCACCCGCGTAACCGTCACGTTGCCGCTTGAAGAGCAAATCATTTAACCTTTATCCTTCGCCATAGAGAGCCGCCATGACAAAAGAAAAAATAAGAGTGCAAGATGAAAATATTTTCAAAATCACCATCTGGATCATTTTCCTGATGCTGCTGGTGATTATCCTGAAAAATCTTGCCTTTTTGTTTATCCCTTTCAGTATCTCTTTACTCCTCTGTTATGCTCTGGGTATTCCCATCGACCGTTTACGGCGCTTACGGGTTCCAAGCTCTTTGCGGATAGTTGTGGTGGTTCTCTTTGTGATGGCTTTTGTCTATCTCTTCGGGACTCTATTAAGTGCCAATATAAGAGAATTTCATGGCCAACTCCCTGTTCTCGAAGAAAAATTCTGGAGCTATATCGAGATTCTGCTATCCCGCTTTGAGATTACCCCAGACCAAGTCCGGGAAAGTTATGCCGGTTTTCTTTCGAGCCTTGAGGGAACCGACTTTAAGTCAATGGGCTCCTTCGTCAAACGTTTAGGTGGCTCTTTTTTCTCCTTTCTGGGTAACACGGTATGGGTTATCCTGTTCATGATTTTCATGCTCGCCGAACAAGACGAATTTCCAAAACGAGTTATTAAGGCTTTTGGCAAGGACTCTTCGGCCTCGATCCTTGAAGCTTTAAACCGTATCAATAAGGCGGTCCAGGATTATCTGGGCCTCAAGACGATGATCAGTTTCGGCACCGGTGTTCTGGTTTCCACAACCCTTTTCCTGTTTGGGGTTCCCTTTGCCGTACTCTGGGGAGTACTGACCTTTATCTTAAATTTTATCCCCAATATCGGCTCTATGATTTCGGTCATCCCACCAGTGCTTATCACTCTGTTTCATTTCGGTTCTATCCCAAAAACCCTTGCTGTCTGTGCGGTTCTGGTGGCTCTACAAACGGTGGTCGGTAATTTTATTGAACCGAAAATGATGGGTAAAGGACTGGACTTAAGCCCACTAACAGTGCTCTTATCCCTGCTTTTCTGGGGCTGGATGTGGGGCATCCCCGGCATGCTGCTTTCCGTTCCCCTGACCGCAGCCATCAAAATTGCCTTCGAACAGATAGAGGCTACCCGCCCTTTCGCCCTGATGATGGCTGGCAAATAGTGCCTAATAATTCACTTGAGAAAGATTCGAGTGGCACTACATTTCTTGGGATTTCAGATACAAACCCAGCCTTGAACAATAACGAACAGGTTGCAAAAAAAGAGAGCTGGCGTTATAAAAGATGGTATGAGATCATCACAAAACAAAGTCACGACCCTGACAGCCGCGATTGCTTCTCTGGTCAAGAATAATTGCCATTTGAGTATCGGCGGTTTTACGATTAACCGCAACCCGATGGCGGCGGTTTATGAGATTATCCGGCAGCAAAAAAGAGGGTTGCATCTCTATGCCCACTCCAACGGCCAGGGAGTTGATGAGCTGATTGGTGCTGGTTGTGTCTCCCGACTTGAGATTGCCTATGCTGGCAGCGGTCGTTTCGCTCCAACTTGTATCCGTTTTCGTCGGGCCGTGGAAAGAGGCGAAATTTTAGTTGAAGATTACTCAAACTACCAGATGACCCTGCGTTTCATGGCTGGAGCTATGGGCCTGCCCTTCTTGCCGACCCGTTCAGGACTGGGTACCGACATAATCAGGCATTGGGGTTTTGCCAAATCCTTACGAAAGAATGACAATGGTTTGCCGGATCAAAAACTGATAACCATCGACAATCCTTTCGGCGACTGGTGTGATTCACCGAAACTGGTTCTGGTTCCGGCCATCAACCCCGAGGTTACGATCATCCATGTTCAGCAGGCTGACCGACGCGGCAATGCCCGAATTCAAGGATTGACCTTTGCGGACATTGAGCAGGCCAAAGCTGCCCGCCACCTGATTATCACCTGTGAAGAGCTGGTGGAGGAAGAGTTTCTCAAACGTGAGCCGGATCGCAATCAGATTCCGTTTATCCATGTTGATGCCGTAATTCCGATCACTTGGGGAGCCTATCCGACAGCCTGCTACCGGCATTACGATTATGACCCCCGCTACTTGAACAACTATCGCCAAACTGCGGAGGATGAAGAGAGCTATCAGACGTACCTTGTCGAAAAGATCATGGGATGCGCCAATCATCAGGAATTTATCGCATTAAACGATGATGAACACTTAAAAAACCTGATCGCCGATCCTGAAACAGGTTACGCCACCGGCCTTAAAAGAAATTAGAATGATAAAAAAAGAGGAAATAGAGACCGGCTACAGCCGCCGGGAGATGATGACAATTGCGGCGGCCAGAGAGATCAAGAACGGAGAAATTGTCTTTTGCGGTACCGGGATTTCGATGCTGGCGGCGATGGCGGCCAAAAATATCAGCGCCCCGCAAAGCACGATTTTTTTTGAAACCGGAGCCATTGATTCACGGCTCGACGAGGTGCCGCTGGCGGTCGCTGATTCTCGTGTCATGCACGCAACCGCCGTCAACGGCGGCCTCGCTGAAGCCTTTGCAACGATGCAAAATCGTTTTACCGGCAGCCGGGTGGTCGGGATCTTAGGCGCTGCCCAGATCGATATCTACGGCAACCTCAACTCAACCGCCATCGGCGACTACCGACAACCTGAGGTTCGTTTTTCAGGCAGCGGCGGGGCTTGCGATGTCGCCAGTTTTGTCAACCGGACAATCATCTTCATGCAACACGAAAAACGCAAATTCGTTGAAAAACTCGACTATTTTACGAGCCCCGGCTGGATCGACGGCCCCGACGGCCGACAGAAAATCGGCCTCGGATCAGGTGGGCCGGAGACGGTCATCACCAACCTGGGAGTTTTACGCTTCGCTGAGGAGAGTAAAAAGATGTATCTAGCGGCCTGTTACCCTGGCATCACTCCCGAAGAAGTTCAACTTAATACCGGTTTCACCCTTGATCTGGAACAGGCCGAAGTTTTCCCTCCGCCAACCTCCACAGAGCTCAAGATCCTGCGCCAACGCTGTGACCCCCAACGCCTGATTTTAGATTAGGCTGTCTTGAAAATTGTCTTTTTCAAGACAGCCATCAGTCGTCAGCGGGAACATCCCAATTCTCATCATCAATCCTCGTCGTCAAAACCGGGCAAGGGGCGTAGCGCACAATTTTCTCGGCAACACTGCCTAAAAGAATATGGGTGAGCCCGGTATGACCATGGGTCGACATAACGATCAGGTCGGCATCGAGATCCTTGGCATATTTTATAATCTCTTCGTAAGGCACGCCATGACGAATCTCTCCACTACAAACAATCCCGGAGGTCTCACAGTAATCTGAACATTTAACCACTTCACTCCTGACCGTCTCCTGAATTTGGGAGATAAACTCACTGCCAACCTCAAGATTGAGATAGGGCGGCATATCTTCGATCACCGACAGAAGATGCAGAGAGGCCTCAAAGTTACGGCAGATCTCAACAGCATAACGTAGGGCACTACGACTATTTTGCGAACCATCGGTCAAAAAAAGAACTTTTTTAATCAGCATCATATCCTCCCCTTAAAATACAAAAGTTAAGTTACAGTGGACAGCAGCGAACTTTGCTTCGCTGTGAGCGCAGCGAGGAAGTACTCTTGGGGTGCGCCCTCATAAATGGGGCCACATCTTGACAAATGCTGTTGGGTTGTTGTTGATAAAAAGTGAATATTTCAATACGCCTTCGTCAAGAAATGACCCCAGCCGAGACAGGACGATATCTTAAATAGCGCCCTTCAGTTTTCATTAAAGCTGATAAAATAACGATTGTCAAGTTAGATTGCCCCTAAGCCTCTTTTTTCAGCTACCTCGTTTAAGCCGTTTTGTCATCTCTCGATAATTAAAAAATCGTTCCCAATCGAGCAACCCGGCCAGGGCCCTTGAGGTAGTACGATAACCATTCTCCTCCAAAATTGCCGCAGGATTCAAACCCCCGATAACCACGGCCCCGAAATTTCCTTCATTAACCGGAATATCAAGCAGCGACTGCCCCGGCCAGCCCAGAGCCATGAACCCGCCCAGGCCGATATTGTCAAGCCTTTTGGCCAGGCTTTCGACCAGTTCCCGACTGTCAGCCGGAAATTCACGAAAACTGGCCCCGATTTTACCATCTCCGGTAGCGATAGCCCCTCTGTAATCGGTCATGCCGCTCCGGATAAACGCCTCTAAGGGGTCAAGGCTGGTACCATCGTAATTGATAATCTCGACAAAACGAACCGCCTCTTTACCCTGCAACTCCAGAAGGCCGCCGAAACGAGAATTTGTAGGAATTCCATATTGCAACAGCACTCCATTCAAAGTAATCGAACAGACGGTTGCAAAACCGACATAACCGGGGGGAATAACAGCCCGTCCAACAAGCTCGCCGGGATAGAGCAGAGATAACAACTCCCCCATGGCAAATCCTTCGGCAAAAACTCTTTCGATCTCGGTAGCGCAAACCCGCAGAACCTCAGGTTTGACCAGTGAAACATTAGCCACAACCGTACCCGCTTCACTCTCCAGATCAAAACTCATGCGATAGGTCATCTGGTGGATTTTAGCTGAGAGAAAACCGACTTTTTCAATTATCCCGGTGGCCTCCAACTCTTCCATACCCCGCTCGCTGATCTGGCGCCCGCGCTTGCCGAAATTTTTAGTCAGACCGGTTTCGTCCATCTTGTGAAGATAGAGACGCACGGTCCGCTCACTAATCTCATGGCCGATATGCAGAAGTTCAGTCGTAATCTTTCGCCCACTCAACGGTTTGTCGGTCTCTTTGAGAATCCGTAAAATAGCCTGCTCTTTGCGATTCATCTATTCTCTGCCTCGTTAAGTTACAAAATTGACTATTTGTTAGTTTGCTTCGCCCTCTTTTTTAATGGGGTCAAAGCTTGACAATGGCTATTTGAATTTTTTCGACCCCAGCAAATAATGATGCCCTCGTAAAAAGTCACGGGATGGCGTCGTAAAAAGTCCGATCTACTGCGCTGTTGTCAAGCACTGACCCCGCCTACGGAGACTTGAAAAAACACCTGACAACAGTATGTCGAAACTACCTTAAAAGTCAAGAGTCAAGACCTGCTATACCTTATGTTCATATTATACAAGCCAAAATTAATCGGCAATTTTGCCGATTAATCTAAAAATAAAACATTTTTATTAAATAGTTGAAAAAAATTATATTATCTATTGACAGGGAATAATAGATAATGATAGAGGCCCTGAATCGTCTCTTATACGGCAACCGTTTGCCGCTAACCATCACTATCTCTAAGAAGAAGGAGTCCACTATGATCCAATGGCCTAAATCAAATGACGCTCTGGGAACCACTAACCGGGGCAACCCCTGCGAGTCAGGTCTTTGCACACTCTGTCGAGCTGACTGTAAAGGAAAATGTGAAACCTGGCTTTCAAGCATCAGAGGCCGCAAACTGCTCTATCCGAGGGACTTCGGCACGATTACCGCTGGCAGCGCCAACACCACCCACGTCGGGGTAAACTACAACTCCCTGCGGATCCAGGGCTACAACTACGGCGCTCACGGCTTGGCTCAGGGACTCTCTAATGATCCTGATGACTGTATCTTTCCGAACGTCAATATTGAAACCGAATTTGGTCAGGAAATGAAAACCAAATGCCGGGTTCCGCTGCTTTCCGGCGCCCTTGGTTCAACCTTTATCGCCGCTAAATACTGGGAATCTTTTGCAGTTGGCGCAGCCTTGGTCGGTTTTCCCATTGTTGTAGGCGAAAATGTTGTTGGAGTTGATAAAGAATCAGTCCTCAAAGATGGCAAGATTGTCAATGCTCCGGAACTCAACCGCCGCATCGACACCTTTTTGCGTTACTACGACGGCTACGGCGCTATTATCGTTCAGATGAACGTCGAAGACACCCGCAACGGCGTGGCTGAATACATTGTCAATAAATACGGCGGCGAAAAAGTCATCATCGAACTTAAATGGGGCCAGGGAGCCAAGGATATTGGCGGCGAGATTCAAGTAACCAGCATCGAATACGCCCAGTTCCTCAAAGGTCGCGGCTACATCGTCGATCCCGATCCAACTCTGCCGGAAGTCCAGGAAGCCTTCAAACATGGCGCTATCCGTTCCTTCGCCCGCCACAGCCGCTTAGGCTACACCAACCTTAATAGCGTTGACGAAGTCAAAGCCGATTTCATGAATTCGGTCGACTATCTGCGCGGCCTGGGTTACAAACGGATCACTTTAAAAACCGGCTCCTACGGCATGGAAGCCCTGGCCATGGCCATCAAGTTTGCGACCGAAGCCAAACTTGACTTGCTGACTATCGACGGTTCCGGCGG